>JAYUEJ010000812.1:0-2934 GCA_043739265.1 Rhodopila sp.
TATCTGAACGGCACCCCGGCGTCGTCCATGGCGAACTGGAAGTCCTCGGCCAATGCGTTGAAGTCGGCATTGCGCAAATCCATGCCGGCGTGGGTGTCGGTCATCGCTCGGCCCTGATAGACGCAGCCGCCGCCCAGAAGCGTGCAGAATTGTTGCGTCAACAACGTTTTCAGCCGGGGGATGTTCGCTGTCGCGAAGCGCGCCTTGATGCGGTCGTCATTGACCAGGCGATTGACGCCATTGTCAACGATCCTGGCGATCCCGGCTTCGCCTCCAAAGGCCTCGAAGGCGGCATTGGAGCCGCTCGCCAGCGGTGCCGCCGGCGATTGGGCGTGGGCCGCGCCGGCGATGACGGGCAGCATGGCGAACAGACTGAGTGTAAAACGACGCATGATACGCACCCTCCTCAAAAGCCAATTTGTGCGGAAAGATAGGCACCCCGTTGGTCCTTGAACGTTGCTATCGTGCCAAGGTCCACATAGGCCGCCGTCAGCGAAACGTTCTTGGTCAGGAAATACGCGACAAAAATGTCCTTCCAGTCGCCGGCCTTGGTAAACCCAAGATTGCTGGGCATGGTGCGATACTCCGCTCCGATGGCCAGGCGCTTGCTCACCAGATACGCGAGCGAGACCTCGACCTGCGGCCGATACGAATCATCCCGCGGGCCGCCAAACCCCAACAGGCCGATTTGGTTGGCCTTCGTCATGCGAACCGTAACGTTGGCCAGCAGGTTGGTGTCCAGGAACAGCTTGGTCGCGGCGATATAGAAATCCACGCCGCTGTTGCTTCTGGCACCCAGCGCCTTCAACAGCGCGCCGTGATCGGTGGTCTTGAACTGCGTGCCGATGGCGACCTGCGGAAGGAAGCTGTCCTGATCGTAAACCGCGTCACCGAACAGTTTGACCTTCAGTCCGGCAACGTCTTCGTTGAAGGCGAAGCCTCTGCCGAGCCCCAGTTTCGCACCGGTATTTCCGGTATCGAAATCAATATGATTGTAGGATAGTTCGACACGATCGTACAGCCCGAGCGCGGCACCGCCACTATAGACGTTGTAATTGGACAGGCCGGTGAAGGTGGCGTGTGCATTGCCGCCGATGGCATCGCGGGTGCCGTATCCGGTGATCAGCGCCCAGGTCGCGATACCGCCGCCGCCGGCGCCTTCGATGGTGCTGACGCCCGCCGTCGCCAACAACTTGCCGCTGTCAAACATCATGGGAGCCGGTGACGTATTCGCTTCGTCCGCCCGAGCCGATCCGCCGCTGCTGGCGGCAAGCATTCCGGCCAGGGCAACGATCCCGATTGTGGGGACGGAACAACAGCGGCGTAATCGTCGAGCCGGCCGGCGAACGCGGGATACTACGACGCTTTTGAAACGGTTTCTCAACCGCGCGCCTGGTTCGGCATCGTTATGCTTGATCACACTGTGTCTCCCGCACCATCGACCGCTTCGGTGCGGTCTATGCTCTATTACGGAGGTGCAGCGGACGTAGATCACTCACCGGTCACATTATATGCGCGGTGTCGAAACAACGTCACCCGGTCGCCGTTTCCTGGCTCCGGCACAGGGGAGCGACCGTTGCACGACGCCGCATTAACGAACGCCCGGGCGTTCACCGTCGGGCAGCGGGCCGGCTTCCTCGACACGGTCGTTATAGGGCGGACGATCGACCGCGGCAGCCGGCAACGAGGGCGCCGCGGACTTCTTCGAAACCGGCTGCGGAGGAACCCAGGGCCGATCCCCCCGCTCTTCCCGATCGGTCACGAAACGGGCGCCGTCCCGGTCCAACCAGATCGCCACGCTGCCGTAACGCCAGACCGTGAACCGATCCACCAGCTTGGGCCACGGCTTCGGACACATCCCGCGCGCCGGTTCCGCCGACACAATGATCGAGGCCTGGTCGCAAAATTTCGGACGCTGCGGACCGCGCACCAGCAGCGCGCCGGGCCGGTCGGCATAGGGGCGCAGCAGACAGAAATCCGGCTCGCAGCGTAAACCGCGCCCATCACTGCTCGGCGTCTCCGCGGCACTCGCCGCCCCGGAACGCCCAAACACGCCGGAGCCTGACGGGACGTTGGCCACAACCGCGATCCCGGCCGGAATCGTCTCAAACGACCCGGCCGCCCAGTATTGCTGCCACGCATCGCGGGTGAACTTCGAGCCACCCTGTGTCATCTGCAGGAACGCACCCTGCGGCGTCCGCACCGCGATCAACCGCCCATCGGCCGACACCAGCACATCCGGCGGACGATCCAACAACGGCGACGCCAGGCCCGCCACCATCAACACGATCCCGGCCAGCCGCCGCCGCGTTTGCCACAATCCCAGCCAGGCCAGCCCCAGCGAGAAAACGCAAAGGCCCCAGGCCGGAATATGCGGCGCGGTGAACGTCGCGTCCGGCAGCGACGCCGTGGCATTCGCGACCCACACAACCGCCCGCGCCCCCCACCCCATCGGCACCAGGGCCAGCGACTCCAGGTGCAACGGCATCAGGAACAACGCGATCAGCCCGGCCGGCATCACCCACATCGCGGTCAGCGGCACCGCGACCATGTTCGCCAGCACGAAATACACCTGCACATGACCGAAATGGTAAGCGCCAAAGGGCGCCGACGCGGTCCCGGCCAGCGCGCTGGTCAACGCCAGAGCCACCACATGCGACAGGAACCGCCAATACCAACGCTCGCCATGCAGGCGCCGCAGCCACGGGCGCAGCGCCTCGTAGCCCGAGATCAGCGCCAGCACCGCCGAAAAGCTCATCTGGAACGAAACGTTCGGGACTTCCTGCGGCGCGATCAGCATCAGCACCGTGGCCGCCAACCCCAGCCCGCGCAAGGAAAACGGCCGCCGGTCGGCCATCAGCGCGACGGTGAACAGACACGCCATGACGAAGCTGCGGATGATCGGCACATGCATGCCCGTCAGCACCATGTAGG
>JAYUEJ010000813.1:0-8805 GCA_043739265.1 Rhodopila sp.
GACAGCCACCTTCTGCTGCCCAAGGTCCCGGATCACGATCTCTCCACCGATATCCGGCCTTTCGCCTTGAACGCCGACCTGCCATGGATGATGACCGCCCATATTGTCTATGACGCGCTCGACCCAATTTTTCCGGCAACATTGTCCGCCAGGGTGATCCAAACCATCATCCGCCAACGGATCGGCTTCGAAGGAGTTCTGGTGACCGACGACCTGGCGATGAAGGCCCTCTCCGGCGCTCCGGCCGACCTCGCGATCCAGGCGCTGGCCGCCGGCTGCGACATTGCCCTGTATTGCAGCGGCGACTTCGCCCTGACCGAGGCCCTGTTGCGCGCCTGCCCCGCGATAACCCCGGCGACCGGCCAGCGGCTGCGCGCCGGCCGCAAAGCCGCCACGAACCGCCGCCTGACCCTGAACCCAGCCCGACTGAAAGCCGAACGGGACCGCCTCCTGTGAACCACTTCCTGCTCAATCTGGCACTCGCGGTCATCCCCGTGGTCCTGGCGATCACCCTGCATGAGGCCGCCCACGGCTACGCCGCCCTGGCGCTGGGCGACACGACCGCGAGGGACGCCGGCCGCCTGTCCCTGAACCCGATCAAACACATCGACCGGGTCGGCACCATCATTCTGCCTGGCTTCCTGTTGATCAGCCAGTTGCTGCTGCCGCCGCACAAAATCTACTTCATGTTCGGCTGGGCCAAGCCGGTGCCGGTCGGGGCCTGGAAATTTCGCAACCCACGACGCGGCATGGCGATCGTGGCGGTCGCCGGGCCGCTGATGAATTTCTTCCTCGCCTGGCTGGCCGCGCTGGTCATGCCGACCGACGATATCCTGTCCCCGATACAGGCCATCGCCCAGCAATTCCTGATCTACTTCATGCTCTCCAACATCGTCCTCGGCATGTTCAACCTGCTGCCGATCCCGCCTTTGGACGGCGGCCGCATCGCCGTCGGGCTGCTGCCGCTGCAACTGGCCCGGGTCTGGGCCCAGTTGGAAAAAGCCGGCATCCTGATCGTCCTGCTGATGGTGTTCGTCTTGCCCCGCCTCTTCGACTTCGACCCGGTCGGGCAGGCATTGGCACGCGTCATCCCCTGGGCGTTCCGGACCCTGTTCTGGCTCGCCGGCCATGACGTCGATGGGATGGATGCAAACCTCATCTGACAGCGCCGCGCCGCAAGATGCATCGGAAAACCTCGTCCTGCATCTGGACGGGTTCGACGGTCCGATGGACCTGCTGCTCGACCTGGCACGGGCGCAGAAAGTGGACCTGGCAAAGATCTCCATTCTCTCGCTGGTGGATCAATTTCTGGCGGTGATAGAGGGCGCCAAGCGCGTCCGCCTGGAACTCGCCGCCGATTGGCTGGTGATGGCCGCCTGGCTGACCTGGCTGAAATCCCGTCTGCTGGTCCCCGCCGCCGCCAACGACGACCTGGAAAGCGGCGAAATGGCCGCCGAATCCCTCGCCGCCCGCCTGCGGGAAATGAACGTCATCCGCACCCTCGCCGCCAGCCTCGCCGCCCGCCCGGTGCTCGGTCAGGACGTGTTCGCCCGCGGCGCACCGGAAAGCCACCACGCCTACGACCGCTCCCGCATCATCATCGAACCCGGCCCATTCGTACGGGCGTATCTGGAGGCGATTCGCCGCGGCACCAAATCCTCCCCCTACACGCCCCGTGCCCTGACCCTTTGGACGGTGCAGGATGCCCTCCGCCGCCTCGCCGACCTCATCGGCAGCCTGCCCGACTGGACCACGCTCGAACAATTCCTGCCCGATCACATGGACAGCCCCACCGAACGCCGGGCGGCCCTGGCCAGCACCCTGCTGGCAAGCCTGGAGATGGCACGCGGCGGCACGATCCGCTTGCGCCAGGACGACGCGTTCGGACCCATCCTGGTGCGTCAGGGCAGTGCCGGGGTAGATCGGGACGCATGAGCGACCAGACCGAATCCGCCGAACCCAAACCGATGCGCGAGCCCGATGAGGACTGCCTGCGTCTGGCCGAGGCCCTGGTGTTCGCCAGCGCCGAACCGGTCACGCCGCGCGGTCTGGCCCGGATACTGCCGGACGATATCGACGCCGGCGCCGTGCTGGCTTTATTGCGCGCCCGCTATGCCGGGCGTGGCGTCGAACTGGTCGATGCCGGGCAAGGGGTAATGTTCCGCTCTGCCCTGGACCTGGCGCCCCGCTTGCGGAAGGTCATCGAGTCACCCCGCCGGCTGCCCCGCGTGGCGATGGAGACACTGACGATCGTCGCCTACCACCAACCGGTGACCCGCCCCGAGATCGAGCATATCCGCGGCACCGCCCTGTCGCAGCAGACCCTGGACTCATTACTGGAACTGGACCTGATCGCGCCGAAAGGCCGGCGGGAAACCCCTGGCCGGCCGACGCTGTGGGGCACCACGCCCGCGTTCCTCGCGCATTTCGGGCTGAAGGACATCCGCGAACTGCCAAGGCGGGAGGATCTGTTGCTGGACACGGTGCCGCCCCGGTCGATGCCGGAGGTCGTGCCGGCGGATTTGCAGCCGCCTGCGGACAAAACCGAAAAAGACGGGAGCACCGCTGGTATTAGCAGCCCGCGTTGACGCCGGCTCTCCGCCGATGGGATTCGGCGTGACCGGGGCGTTCCGCCGACGAGCCGGCCTTCGCTTATGTCGCGAGTTGTTCCCGGATGGCAAGAAGTTCGTGCCGCCGCGCGTCGCTCGTCTCTGGATAACGCATCTTCAAGTTTTGTAGCGTTTTCAGAACGATCATGGACACGATCAGCCGCGTGTTCTCCTTGTCATCCGCCGGCACGACATACCACGGCGCGTCCCCGGTGCTGGTCGCTGAAAGGCACTTCTCATAAGCCTTCATATAGTGCTTCCAGTATTGGCGCTCCTCGATGTCGGCAATACTGAATTTCCAGTTTTTCTCCGGCTCGTCGATGCGGGCGAGAAATCGTTTCCGCTGCTCTTCTTTCGATAGATGCAAAAAGAATTTGACGATCCGGGTGCCGTTGTCGTGCAGATGCCGTTCCATATCTACAATCGAACGATACCGGCTCTGCCAGACAGTCCTGCCGTGCTTCGGCCTGTTCGGCAGGCCCTCGTTGCGAAGGATGTCCGGATGCACGCGGGCGATAAGAACCTCTTCGTAATAGGACCGGTTGAAAATACCGATCCGCCCGCGTTCCGGCAAATCGCGTGTCGTACGCCACAAAAAATCGTGCCGCAGCTCGGCCGCGCTGGGATGCTTGAAGCTGAACACCTGGCAGCCTTGCGGATTGATCCCCGACATCACATGCCGGATGACCCCATCCTTGCCCGCGGCGTCCATCGCCTGGAAGATCAGCAGGATCGAATGCTGATTCGACGCGTAAAGAAGTTGCTGTTGCGCGCTGAGTTGCGCCACATGGTCCGCCAGAATGGCGTGATAATCGGCTTTCGACTGGTAAATCGGATCAACAGCGGTAGGCCATTTTTTGATATCGACATCGTCGCCTTCGCCCACACGAAAGTCCTTGGTATCGAGTTTCATAGCGTCCCTTCCGCCCATGGTTGCTCACCTGACGCGCACTGTATTCTTACAGATGGCCCTGATGCCAGAAGCCTTAAAATGGTAGCCGGTTCCTAATTCAGGGCGCGCCTGATTGGTGGGACGCCCGAGCAGCCAATAAAGTCAAACCACCCAGAAGTTAGTTGGACAGGATCAGAATGACCTGGCACGCGTTTTTGCGCGTTCACCGTGCGCCCGGAAGCGAGCTTAAACGGCGACGCGTTTGCGTTCCTGGCGTGCGTTGATCGGCTCGATCCGGCCCCCCTTGCCTGACTGTCAACCCTTTACCTGACTGGTATATCAGCTTTTATCAATGACGTACTGCGCAATCGCCGCTTGAGCGGGGTGACCCGCATGCTGTCCCGATCAAGGGGGAGCGTGCAAGTCGCGCGTTCGTTCATTCCTGCCGCATTTTTATCACGGAGCCAGCCGGAGGACCACAAAGCGCCACGGAGAGTCGCTGCGCCGCCTCCTCAAGACCGGACGAACCGCAATTTTGGATTGGCGATCGCGGTGGCTTGGCGCAGCGATCCGGGGCTGCGGCAAGCATTTTATGCCGCCGCCGCTGACGGAACCGCGTCGGAGGCGGCCGTTTCTCCGTGGTCCTTCGCGGCCCTCGCGCTGTCTCCGTGCATAAAAAATTCATGGCCTGACACCCACGCTACAGACGAATGGCAAGACGCCGGCCAGCAATACGACGCCTGTGCCGATTGCCCCGAATCGCCCGCACCGACGACCCTGACCGCGGCGAACGAACCCGGCACGGGCGCGGAAAGCTATCTTCTCACCACACTACAAATAAAGAACGCACTGAGCATCTTCAAATAAAAAACGCACTGGGCATCTCCGATTTCGTTACTTTTAGCGAAGTTGGCGGTAAGGCTGCGAAGTTCGACACCGCGACCGGAAGCGTCAATGGATTCAACGACCTTTCGCTAACAGACGTTGCGTGATTTCTCGCAACGATCGGCGGCGATCATAAACGCCGCCACGGTCGTCTTGTGAACGAAAGAGGCTCGGTTCGGCGTCTTGATCGCCACGATCAGGCGGCCAGCCAGTGACCGCCGATTGGCAATCCGCACGGTTACGCGCAACCTGTCGCGACAGGGGTGGATAACATCATGATTCCGGCGCTCGATATCGATCCGTTCTGCCAGGCCTATTTCGACGATCCCTATCCCGCGCAAGCGGTGATGCGCGACGCCGGGCCGGTCGTGTATCTGCCGGCCTACGACATCCATGCCGTCGCTCGGTATGACGATGTGCGCGAGATGCTGATGGATTGGGGTAGCTACACCAGCGCGCGCGGCGTCGGGATCTCCGATTTCGCGAAAGAGAAACCGTGGCGGCTGCCCAGCCTGCTGCTGGAAACCGATCCGCCGTTGCATGACCGAACCCGGAAACTGATGGACAAGGTCCTGTCACCGGCCGCGGTGCGCGGACTGCGCGAAGCATTCGCGATCGCCGCCGACGCGCTGATCGACGATCTGCTGACGCGCGGCACGATCGACGCGGTGCGCGACCTCGCAGAGGCTTATCCGCTGACGGTGTTCCCCGACGCCGTTGGCATGCCAACCGAAAACCGGCGGTTTCTGTTGCCCTATGGAAACATGGTGTTCAACAGCTTCGGGCCGCGCAACGCGTTCTTTGACGCAGCGGTCACCGACGCCGAACCGGTGCTGGCCTGGGTGCAGGCGCAGTCGAAGCGCGAAGCGCTGTCGTCCACGGGTTTCGGCGCCGCCATCCATGCCGCGGCCGATGACGGTGACATCTCCGTGGCGGAAGCCGAAGTCTTGGTGCGATCTCTGTTGACGGCCGGGGTCGATACCACGGTCAACGGCCTGTGCGCCGCGATATACTGGCTGGCTCGCTATCCGTCCGTGTTTCAACGGTTGCGGGCCGATCCGACCCTGGCCCGCGCGGCGTTCGAGGAAGCCGTTCGGCTGGAAAGCCCTGTCCAGACCTTCTTCCGTACCACGACAAGAGATGTCTCCATCGGCGGAGAAACGGTTCCGGAGGGCAGCAAGGTACTCATGTTCCTGGGTGCGGCAAACCGCGATCCAAGGCGGTGGGAAAACGCGGACGCATTCGACATGACGCGGCGCAATGCCGGTCACGTCGGATTCGGAACCGGCATCCACGGCTGCGTCGGCGCCGTGCTGGCCCGTCTGGAGGGCGAACTGGTCCTGAGCGCGCTGGCACGCAAGGTCGCCCGGATTGAAATCGTCGGCGAACCGAAACGGCGCTACAACAACACCCTGCGTGGGATGGCCAGCCTGCCGGTGCGGATGCTCGCGGCATGATCGGGCGCGTGGCGGTTGCCCTGTTGGCGTTGGGCTGCGGTGCCGCGCGCGCCGGGGAAGCCGACGTGATCGGGGCGGTGGCGCACCGGACCGCGAAGGGCGTTTACGACATGGACGTAACGGTTCGCAGCCGCGACACCGGCTGGGATCGTTACGCTGACCGGATCGAGGTACTCGCCCCGGATGGCACGATACTCGCCGTCCGGGTCCTGGAACATCCGCATGAGGACGAGCAACCATTCACCCGCGACGTCAATCAGGTGAAAGTGCCAGTTGGAATCGATAGAGTAACAATAAGAGCGCGGTTCAAGCCAATCGGTTTCGATGGGACAGTGTTCAGCCTGTCATTAAACGACAGGTAGTCCCGCTCGGTGCTGTCATCAAAGCCAGCCTCCCGCGCTCCCTCGGCACAGGCATTCCACCCCATGATCCAGAAACGGCGATCTGCGTTGAATTTAAGCCGTTCAAACGCAACCCCCGCGGAACCACCGACAATTCCAACGCGATCGCCCTGACACCGAAAACCGCAAACCTTGAATCTTTCCCGCCGCCGGGCGATGCTGCGGCGAAGCGGCATCCAGGGAACCAAACGCAATGCATGATATCGTCATCCGCGGCGGCACGATCGTCGATGGAACGGGCGCCGGCAGCTACACCGGCGACGTCGCCATTGATGGTGACCGCATCGCCCAGGTCGGCGGCAAAGCCGGTCCCGGCAAGCGCGAGATCGACGCCAACGGCCAACTCGTCACCCCCGGCTGGGTCGATATCCACACCCATTACGATGGTCAGGCAACCTGGGACCCGATCCTCGCCCCATCCTCGTGGCACGGCGCGACCACAGTCCTCATGGGCAATTGCGGCGTCGGTTTCGCCCCCGTCCGCAAGGCCGACCACGAATGCCTCATCGACCTGATGGAGGGCGTGGAGGACATCCCCGGCATCGCACTGGCCGAAGGTCTGCGCTGGGACTGGGAAACCTTCCCGGAATATCTTGACGCACTCGACCGCTTCCCAAGAACCATCGACGTCGCCGCCCAGGTTCCGCACCACCCGCTGCGGGTATATGTCTTGGGCGACCGCGCCGTCCGCCGCGAAATCGCCACCGCCACCGATATCGACGCCATGAGCCGCCTCACCGAGGAAGCCCTCCGCGCCGGCGCTTTCGGCTTCACCACCTCCCGCACCGAACAGCACAAGACCACGAAAGGCGACCTCGTCCCCGGACGCTTCGCCGAGAACCCGGAACTCTTCGGCATCGGCGCCGCACTAGGCCGCACCAAAACCGGTGCATTCGGCATGCTGAGCGACTTCGATGACGAAGCCGCCGAATTCGAGTGGATGACCACATTATCAAAATCCACTGGCCGCCCGCTGTGGTTCCTGCTGACAGACCGCTCCTACGACCCCGATCGTTACCACCGGTTGATGAACGGCGTGCGCAAGGCCCGCGCCGGCGGCGCATCGGTCACCGCCCAGGTCGCCGGACGCCCGGTTGGCATCATCCTCGGCCTGACGACATCCCTGAACCCGTTCGCAGCCCGCCCCGCTTTCGCCGCGTTGACCGCCCTGTCCGTGCAGGACCGCCTCGCCAGGTTGCGCGATCCCGCGGTGCGGCGCGAAATCCTCGGTCAACAATCATCCGAGGAACTTCTGGCCATCCTGCCGCCCCTGCAACGACCGATCGCCACCCGCTGGGACCGCCAGTACGTCCTGGGCGATCCCCCGGACTACGAACCGGATCAAAGCCGCAGCATCGAAGCAATGGCGGCCAAGACCAACCTGACCCCGGAAGAATTCTGCTACGACTACCTGATCGGCGAGAACGGCGACCGGATGCTGTTCTACCCCGTAACGAACTACGTCCATGGCGACCACGGCGTCGTTCACGACATGATCAAGGACCCCGACACTCTGCTGGGCCTCGGCGATGGTGGAGCGCATTGCGGCCTGATCTGCGATTCCTCGCTGCCCTCCTACATGCTCACCCATTGGGTCCGCGACCGTCATCGCGGCCCAAAATTCCCACTGGAGTTCATCGTCAAACGCCTGACCAGCGAAACCGCCGATTTCTTCGGCTTCCACGATCGCGGCCGCCTGGCCGTCGGCAAGAAAGCCGATGTCAACGTCGTCGATCTTGCAACCTTGCGGCTGCATCATCCGGAACTGCGTCACGACCTGCCCGCCGGCGGCAAGCGCCTGGTGCAGCGCGTCGATGGCTACGAAGCAACGATCGTCGCCGGCGTGCCGATCTTCGAACGTGGCGAGGAAACCCGCGCGCGACCGGGCAAACTGGTGCGGTCAAACCGCTAAGATCACTCCGGAACGTTGAACCGAACCGAAACCGGGCAATGATCCGACAGCCGCTCTTTCATCGCCGGGTCCGTCTCCCGGTACGTCATTACGCGTAACGAATCCACTTGCATCCAGTTGGCGGCAGCGCCGCCAGCCAGGATGTGGTCGATAAAATTCTCCGCCCCCCAACAAGGCGAGCTTCGCCCCGCCGTCGCTCGGACCAACGGCGCGGCCACGCGCAATTCCGCCAGCAGGCTATCGCGGCCATCCATCCAGCGGTTGAAATCGCCCAGAATGATGAACGGCATGCCTTCCGCGTGGCGCGCGGCAATCCACTCGGCGACGATGGGAACCTGGTCGCGCAGTGTCAGGCAGGTCCGGTCGTGCGCTTTCAGTAACGGCTGATTGCGGCATCCGGTCTTCAAATGCACGGCCAGGACCCGAAGATCACGAGTCCCCAGATGCAACGTGATGTCCGCACCACTGCGCAAATGGTTCGCCGACAGCGCGACAAGGTCCGGATTCATATCGAATGCCAACCCGCGGCGGACAACGATGCCAACCCGCTGCACCACATGGTCTCGGGTCATATGCACCGAATACTGATCGCGCGGAAACAGCCTGGTGGCCGCCGGAAACCCGTCAACCTCCTGAATCGCGATCACAT
>JAYUEJ010000814.1:0-2933 GCA_043739265.1 Rhodopila sp.
AAAACCCAAACCCAATGCCGCACACCATCATCCGCCACACCACGTCGAGGAATGGCGGGTCCGCCGGCAGCGCCAGCAACAGCAGCATCCCCGCCGTCAGCACCGCCAGCCCCAGCCCGCCCAGCAGCCCCGCCGAATACTTGTCCGAAAGCCGCCCGGCGATCGGCGCCACGATCACCACCACCGCCGGCCAGGGCGTGATCAGCAGCCCAATCCGCGACTGCGACATGCCGCCGGCCACCGCGAAGTAGAACGGCAATACCAGCAAGGCGACGGTCTGAGCGCTGTAAGAACAAACCGACGTTGCCACCGACAACGCGAATGCCGGCTTTCGAAACAAATCCACTGGCAGCATCGGCGCCGCCATCCGGTTCTGCCGCCGAATGAACACCACACAGGCGACCACGCCACCCAACAGTTCCGCCGCCACCCAAACCGGGGATTCGCCGTGCCCAATGCCATCCAGTCCGATCAGCAGCAGCCCGAATGTCGCCGCGTTCAGCGCCGCGCTGATCAGGTCGAAACGATGCCCCGACCGCGGCGTATCCGGCAACGACCGCAACGCCAGCCAGACCGCGAGGACCCCGAACGGCACGTTGAAGGTGAACAGCCAGTGCCACGATGCCACCGCCAGGATCGCCGCCGCCAGTGACGGGCCGGCCGCCGAACACGTCGCCACGATCAGCGCGATCGTCGCGATGCCACGGCCCAGTTCTGCGCGCGGCACGATGAATCGCACCAAAGCGGTGTTGACGCTCATGATCCCCGCCGCGCCAAAGCCCTGCAGCACCCGCGCGGCGACCAGCATTGGCAGCGTGTCCGCCAACCCGCAGGCCAGGGATGCGACCGTGAACACGCACAGCCCCCACAAATAGACCCGCCGGTAACCGATGATGTCGCCCAGCGCCGACAACGGCAGCAATGTCACCGTCACCGCCAATTGATACGCGTTCACCACCCAGATCGATTCCGCCGCGGTCGTGTGCAGTTCGTGTGCCATCGCGGGCAGGGCGATATTGGCGATTGCCACGCTCAGAACGCTGATCGCGATCGCGATCCCAACCGCCAGCATCGCCGCCCGGCGCTCCCGCGGGGGCAGTCCGTCCGTATCGTCATCCGGAATCGCATTCGTCATGCCGCCAACTTGACCGACGCCGGCTTCCCCAACAAGGTGCGCCGCATCATGAGCAGACCTGTCATCGAATACCAGGACGTTGTCCGGCCGGAGTGGATCGACTCCAACGGACACCTCAATCTCGCCTACTACTGCGTCGTCTTCGATTACGCGACCGACGCGCTGTATTCCGCGCTGAACATCGGCGACGCGTATCGTGAGGTGTCGGGGAATTCCTGTTTCACCGCCGAAGCGCACACGCTGTACGAACGCGAGGTGCATCTGGGTGACAAGCTATTGGTGCGGGCCTGGCTGCTGGGCGCCGACACCAAACGGTTGCATTATTTCCACGAAATGTTCCACGTCGAAAGCGGCGAACGTTCCGCGGTGCAGGAGTTGATGGCGCTGCACATCGACATGGGCATCCGCCGCGTGGCGCCTTATCCGAATGAAACATATACCGCCTTGCAACAGGCGGTGCAGGACTATGCACCGGCAACGTTGCCGAAAGGTGCCGGGCGGAGAATCGCGCTGCCAGGGTAAGCGCTGGCAAAGGATCGCGACAGGTGACCGCGGCGAATGTCCAATTTGGTATCATTTCACCTGAGCGGGCGTCGCATTGTAGTCGTGATCCGAAACATGCTCGAACCAGGCGGTGCCTTCGCCTTTGTCGTTCAATTCCGACATCGCAAGGTGCGAAAACAGCTTGTCCGGCGCCGAACCATGCCAATGGCGCACATCGGGCGGAATGATCACGGTGTCGCCGGGGCGAATTTCCTGGACCTGCTCGCCTTCACGCTGCACCCGCCCGGCCCCGGACAGGCAGAACAGCGTCTGACCCACCGGATGACTGTGCCAGGCCGTGCGTGCCCCCGGGGTGAAGGACACCACTGACCCGCGCATCCGCGAGGGTGCCGAACCAACAACGACCTCATCCGAATACACCGTCCCGGTGAAGTTCGATGCCGGCGCCCGGGCGGTTTTGCGGGCCGACGAGCGAAGGATTTTCATGGACGTTCTCCCTGGCAGCCGACCATCGGCGCTGCATGTACTCCATGATAGGAGGATGAGCGAAATCGACAAGCGCCACAGGACAAGCGCCACAGGACAGCGCCAGACCATTGCCAATCGGGCGCGTGGTGTCCCCGGCAGGGGGAGCGTGCAAATCGCGCGTTCGTTTCATTCTGTCCGCATTTTCATCACGGAGGCAGCCGGAGAACCACGAAGCGCCACGGAGAGTCGCTGGGCTGACTCCTCTTGATGTGACGGCCCGCGATTTTGGATTGGCAGTCGCGGTGGATTGGCGCAGCGGTCCGAGGCTGCCGGAATTATTTTATGCCGCCGCCGGTGACGGCACTGCGTCGGAGGCGGCGGTTTCTCAGTGGTCCTTCGCGGCCCTCGCGCTGTCTCCGTGCATAAAAAAATTCCTGGCCTGACACCCACTCTACAGACAAATGGCAAGACGCCGGACGCAATACGACGACTGGGATCGTGCCCGAGCCGCCACCTCCATCGTGGCGCGGCGGGTGCGGGCCAACTGGCGCGGCACCGGATGGACCAGGTGGCTCCGACACGTCGCGCCATGACGGTCGAAGAAGGTCGTGCGGTTTCCAGTCATCGTGAAAATGCTGTAACCAGGCTCATTCCGCCAATAGTCTCAGCCAGGGTCGTTTTCGGAAAAATCGGGGAGCATCGTGTTGACCCGCCGTGCCAACGATCGCGTGCTTTCAAGATGGAGACCGTAACGATGTCCACCGATCTACTCAAACTGACCGCAACCCGGGCGGTGAACCTGATCCAGGCCGGCACATTGCACTCG
>JAYUEJ010000815.1:0-2931 GCA_043739265.1 Rhodopila sp.
GTACATGACCACCACGTCGTCCACCAGATCGGCGATGACCCCCAGATCGTGGGTGATCAGAATAATGCCGGTGCCAAGCTCGCCTTGAAGCCGCCGTAGCAGCTCCAGGATTTGTGCCTGGATCGTGACATCCAGCGCAGTCGTCGGTTCGTCCGCTACCAGCAACTTGGGATCGCACGCCAGGGCCATTCCGATGACCGCTCGTTGCCGCATTCCACCGGATAGTTGATGCGGATAGGCGCTGGCCACCCGGTCGGGATCGGGAATGCCGACCAGTCGAAGAACTTCGACCGCCCGCGCCCACGCAGCGTTGCGGGTGTCATGGCGATGGAGGCGAACGGCTTCGGCGATTTGTTCCCCTACCGTGAATACCGGGTTGAGCGACGTCATCGGGTCCTGGTAGATCATCCCGATCTGGTTGCCGCGCAGTGCGCGCAATCGGGGCGAAGACATCGTAACGACATCTTCCCCGTCGAACCGGATGCTACCCGAAACGATACGGGCAGGCGGTTCCGGGATCAGCCGCATGAGCGACAAAGCGGTCATGGTCTTGCCGCAGCCGGACTCGCCGACAATGCCCAAGCTGCGGCCGGCGTCAAGCGAGAAACTCACGCCGTCGACTGCCCGCACGACGCCGCGATTGGTGAACAGATGCACCGCCAGGTCGGTAACCTCCAGCAGGCTCATGCGGCGGTCTCGGGGTCGAGCAGATCGCGCAGCGCGTCCCCCACCATGTTGAATGCCAGCACCGCCAGCGTAATGGCCGCGCCCGCGAACGCCGCCGGCCAGGGATCGCCGACCAGATCGCTCATCCCATCCCGGATCATGTTACCCCAACTTGGCGTTGGCGGCTGTGCGCCGAGGCCGAGGAACGACAAGGCGGCTTCCAGCCTTATCGCAGTTGCGATCCATAGGGATAGTGCAACGACTAACGGGCCGGCGATGTTGGGCAGGACGTGGTGCAGCATGATCGAAAGATGTCCGCGCCCGGCGGCGATGGAGGCGTCGATAAACGGCTCCCGCCGCACCACCTGGGTAGCGGAGCGCGACAACCGCACGAAGCGCGGAAACAGCGCCACCGCGATGGCGATCACCGCGCTTTGGAAGCTGGGGCCCAGGGCTGCCGCGATCATCACACCGAGCAATAATGTGGGGAACGACATTAGCAAATCGGAGGCCCGCGATAGAAGCCGGTCCGTCCATCCTCCCAGAAAACCCGCCAGCATACCCGCCCAAACGCCTGCCAGAGCCGACAACACCGGCGCCAGGATGCCGATCGCCAGTGATATCCGGCCGCCGAACAGCACACGGGACAGTACGTCCCGTCCGAACGAGTCGGTACCGAACCAATGCTCCGCTGTGGGGCCCTGGTTCGCGGCGATGAAGGACTGGTCCAGCGGATCTAGCGGCGCGAGCCACGGTGAAAACGCTGCCAACAATATCAGCAAAGCACTCAGCCCGGTGCCGATCATGGTCAGTTTGTTGATAGGAACATTCATCGCAGCGTTATCCTGGGGTCGATCGCCGCGCAGAGCAAATCCGTCAGCAAATTCACGACCACCACGAAAAACGCGAACACCACCAGGCCCGCCTGCACCAGCGTATAGTCGCGCGCCGATACGCCGCCGATCAGCAATGTACCCAAGCCTGGGCGGGAGAACACAAGCTCCACGGTGATGGTGCCGGACAGCGTTGTCAGCAGGTAAATACCCATGCCGGTGGTGACGGGAATCAGCGCATTCCGCAGTGCGTGCTTGAAGATGACCCAACGCTCCGCGACGCCCTTCCCCCTGGCGGTGCGGACGTAGTCGCGCTTCAACACCTCAAGCAACGACGACCGTGTCAGACGCATCGTGAAGGCCGCCATCACCAACCCGAGGGTTATCGCCGGCAGCACCAGATGATGAAGCTGGTCGAAAAATCCCTTGCCGCCGCCAAGCATCGGGAACCAATCCAGGTGCAGGGAGAACACCAGGAGCAGTAAAATACCGAAATAGAAATCCGGCAGCGAAAATCCGATCAGCGCGAACAGGCGTCCGAATGCGTCCAGCTTGCCGTCGCGGTGCACCGCCGTCATCGCGCCCAGTGGCAAGCCGATAACGGTCCCGATCGACGTTGCCGCCAGCGCCAGACAGATCGTGTAGGGAAGCGCCTGCCCCAGCAGATCGCCGATCGGTGCGCCGTTGTTCATCGACGTCCCAAAATCGGCGGTCAGAGATTGGGCGATGAACCCGAAATATTGCATATAGAGCGGCTGATTTAGCCCCAGCTTCTCCCGAAACCGAGCAATGGCGTCGGGGGTGGCGAATTCGCCCAGGGCGGCGATGGCGGGATCGCCCGGCATGATGCGCAAGGCAAAGAACACCAGCGTCAACACCAGCAGAACGGTGGGAATAACCTCCAGCAGCCGGCGCAGGATGTAGCCGATCATGGAGCCAGCCGGCTCGCCTTCGCCAGCGTGAACGTCCCCATATAGGCTTTCACCGGAAACCCGATCTCCAGCGTCTTCCCATCATGCATCCAGGACCCCGCCGCGCTCGGCAGCGGGTACGCGGGGATTTGCCGGAGAATTTCGATCTGCACCTGCTTCAGCAGCGCGATGCGTTTGGTGTCGCCGACCTCCTGATTGGCCTGCTCCAGCAATGAGTCGGAGTTACCCGCGAGATCGCCATAATGCGAGAAATTCATGTTCCGCGTCGGTTTTCCGACAATGGCGGATGACTTATAGAACGCATTCAGCACGGCTTGCGTCAGCGGCGGTTGGCCGGAGCCATAGACGACCATAGTGTTGAGGTCGCGTCGGATGTCGTTGTGATAGCTGGTATGATCCACCACCCGCATGTTGATCTGGATGCCGACTTTCCGAAGCTGTTCTTGAATGATTAGCAAATTGGTCTTGTATTCCTCGCGTTCCGTGATGAAAACCTCAAT
>JAYUEJ010000816.1:0-2921 GCA_043739265.1 Rhodopila sp.
TATATGGTGCAGGAGCTGACGGTCCGTCTGGCGATCTTCACCGGCCGTGGCCACGGTGAGTTGATCCGGGACACGTTCGGGCCGGTTTGGGCCTGGGTGTCGGCGGTCGGGCTGGGGGTCGCGGCGATCGGGGCGCTGCTGACGGAATTCTCCGGCGTTGCCGGCGTGGGCGAGTTGTATGGACTGCCGCGGTATGTCTCGCTGCCGATCGCCGCGGGCGCATTGCTGGTGGTGGTGCTTACGGGGTCGTACCGCCGGGTCGAACGGGTGGCGATCGCGGTGGGTCTGTTTGAGCTGGCGTTCTTCTTTGTCGCCTGGGCGGCGCATCCCGATGGTGCTTTGCTACTGGCAGGCGCGGTCGATATTCCATTTCGAAATCCCGACTATTTGTATCTGGCGGCGGCGAATATCGGTGCGGTGGTGATGCCCTGGATGGTGTTCTACCAGCAATCCGCCATCGCCGATAAGCAACTGCGGCCGGAGCATCTTTCGGCCGCCCGGTGGGATACCGCGATCGGTGCGCTGATCACGCAGTTGATCATGGCGGCGGTGCTGATCGCCTGCGCCGCCACGATCGGGCGCGGCAATCCTGATGCGGTGTTGTCCACGGTCGGCGATATGGCTCAGGCGCTGACGCCGTTCCTGGGCACCACGATGGGAAACCTGGTGTTCGGCCTGGGCGTGCTGGGTGCGGGCATGGTTGCCGCCATCGTGGTGTCGCTGGCGTTCGCCTGGGGGCTGGGCGAGGTGACCGGCTATCGCCGCTCGTTGGAGATGCATCCGCTGGAGGCGCGGTGGTTTTACGGAGTCTATGCACTGTGCGTGGTAGCCGGGGCGCTGGTGGTGGCGGTGTGGCCGGACCTGGTGGCGCTGAGTGTGGGGGTGCAGGTGATGAACGCCTTCCTGCTGCCGATGGTGCTGGGATTCCTCATCGCGCTGGCGGTGAAGGCGCTGCCCGCGGCGCACCGGTTGAGCGGATGGTATTTATGGGTGGTGATCGTGGTCGCCGCGCTGACGTGCTCGCTGGGTGTGTTCGGCGGTTTGTCTGGCGCTGGGCTGGTTTAGGACGGCGGCGCGCTGTCGATCAGGCTTTTCACTTTGCGCAGAAAGTCATCCCGGCGGAACGGTTTGCGCAGGACCACCACATTGGACGGTAATCGGTCCTGCCCCTCGGCCTCCGCATACCCGGTGATAATCAGTGCGGACAGCCCGGGGTAAACCTCCCGAGCGTGCAATATAAGATCCGCACCGTTCATGCCGGGCATGGCGTAGTCGGTAACCAAAGCATCGAACCCGCGATCATCGGACAGTTTGGCCAACGCTGCGTCGCCATCGCTGGCGGTACTCACGTCAAACCCCGCATCCTCCAAAAAGGCCGTGGTGATCCGGGCCACGTCGCCATCGTCATCCACCACCAGCACCCGGCCTTGCCCGCGTATGTGTTGCGCCTTGGGTAATACCGCCGGCTCGGCATGCCGCGACGCCATTGGCAGTCCGATTTCGATCCGTGTTCCTTGCCCAAGTACACTTTGGATGCGCAATTCACCGCCGCTCTGGCGGGCGAAGCCCTGGACCATGGACAGGCCGAGACCCGACCCCTTGGTCCCTTTGGTGCTGAAGAAAGGTTCGCAAACCTGAGCCAGCACTTCGGCCACCATCCCCTCGCCGGTGTCGGCAACCGTGATCACAACCTGTTCGAGCGTCGCGAAGGCCCCGATCCGCAGGTCTCCACCGGAGGGCATCGCGTCACGGGCGTTCAGTGCCAGGTTGAGCAGAGCGGAATCGAGGTAAGCGGCATCGGCGAAGACGGCAGGTAAATCGGACGCGACGTCGATGTGAACCGCGATGTCGCGACCCAGCGTGCGTCCCAACGTGTGCGCCAGATCCGTGAGCAGCGGCGGCAGGTCCACCGGTGTGGGACGCAGCACCTGCTGGCGAGAGAAGGACAGCAAATGGCTCGTCAGCCGCGCCCCGCGCTGTCCGGCTTGCAACGTCAACTCCAGGTTGGCGCGCATATCCGGCCGGTCAGCCACCTGATCGATCGCGAGTTCTATACCGCCCAGCAAGCCCTGCAAGACGTTATTGAAGTCATGGGCAACCCCGGCCGTCAAACGCCCGACCGCCTCCACGCGCTGGCTCTGCCGTATCCGTTCCCCGGTGAGCACCCGTTCTGTGATGTCGAGTGAAATGCCCGCCATTTGTGCCATCGTGCCGTCCGCGGCGCGAATGACCCGGGCACGGACCTTGAGCCAGCCTACCGTTCCGTCGGGTCGCATGATCCGGTATTCCAGGTCGTAATCGGCTCCACAGGCGGCGGAATGGTCGAACGCCGCCTGCACGCGGTCGCGGTCATCCGGGTGGATGGCGTCTCGCACATCCTGGTAGGAAAACGACGCATCCGGGTCGCGGCCGAAATTTTCCTTGCATGTGCCTGAGGCGGTCAGGTCTTTGGTGCGCAGGTCGAGCTCCCAAACGCCTAACCCGCCGGCTTCGGTCGCGAAGCGGAACCGGGAGTCAGCCTCGCGCCGCTCCGTCACGTCCGTATCGGTGCCGAACCAGCGGACGATGCGGCCTTGTTCGTCGCGTATCGGTGAGGCGCGAGAGAGGAACCAGCGATATTGACCGTCACAGCCGCGCAGCGGGAACGTGTCCTCCCAGGGCTCGCCCGTTTCAAAGGAACGCCGCAGGCCGGCGCCCACGCGCTCGACATGATCGGGATGATGCACGGTTTGCCAGCCCCAGCCACGCATCTGCTCCAGCGTGGTGCCGGTGTAATCGTACCAGCGTTGATTGAACCAGTTAATGCCGCCTTTGTCGTCGGTGATCCAGGCGAACTGGCTCATGTTGTCGGCCAGCAGGTGAAACCGGGCACCGCTCTCGCGTTCGGCGCGTTGGATTTGCGCCCGCAGCGCCTCCTGCTT
>JAYUEJ010000817.1:0-2921 GCA_043739265.1 Rhodopila sp.
CATGGCAATGATCCGCTCGACAGCAATCTTCGCCTGGCCCCGACGTTTCCCTCGCTGGCGGATGTCACGGCTGCGTCCGAGGGGATCGCGCTGTGCATCCTGCTCGCCGCGATCGAACAGCAGTGTTTGGAAAGGGCGAATGAGACCGTTGCGGCAAAAGTCTGATCCGGGCAGGCGGGAGGATAGTCCCGCTTTTTCCGTCATGGCCCGCTGTGTCGGGGCGCCTTTGCCAGCACTCCGCGGCAAGCGTTGGTCCGGACACTCCGGGCCTTGACGATGACAGGACGGTGCGTCGGAGCCACCCCGGCTCCGCCAGCCGCTTGGGACGTGACGAACGCCGGGGTTGCACTCGGGTTGGGCGATCTGAATCGGCATGCGAGCCCATTCTCAGACCTGACCGAAGCTTGCGGGATACAAATTTATTTAAGCTTTAGCGTTACAAACCGTTGCACTGGCTGTGCAAAATCGGCAGAAGCACGTTAACGTGCAAGACCATTTTTTGGGGCGGGCCAACAAACGTGCTGATCAACAGTGTCGCGGCCGATACATTCCCGGAAACCGAGCGGATCAGGTTTGAAACAGCGGAATTTTTTGAACCGGTTGTCAGATACGATACTAAACTATAACAATAAGGCCATGCCGCTGTCTGCAACCACTCTTCCCAGGATTTTCGCTGGCATCGGCCGGTTCGTGGCGCGCCGCAAACGTGATGAACCGCGGTTGCCATGGTTTGCCATGCTGCCCGCCGATATTGGCCTGTTCTTGAAAAGCGCGCGCACGGATGCTCGGATCGCGCGTCTCAATCGCGACCAGGGCGGCCGAGCGGCGTTTGAGGCGGCGTATCAAGAATCGGACGATCCCTGGGCCTCGGCGTCGCCGCGCTACCGCTACCAGGGATTGAAATACGACCGGCTGGTTGCACTTTTACCGCGCAAACGGTTCCGTTACGCCCTCGATCTCGGGTGTGGACTTGGCTTGCTTTCGCAAAAACTCGCTGAACGGGCGGAGCGTGTGCTGGGCATCGATATCGCGCCGGCGGCGATCGATAATGCCCGCCGCCGTGGCGCGGCGTTCGGCAATCTCGCGTTTCAGGCGGGCGACATCCTGAACCTGCCGCCATCACTGGACGGCAAGTTCGACCTGGTGGTGGTCGCCGACGTGCTTTATTATCTGTCGCCGCTGGATGAGGGTGTGTTGGACTCAGTGGTCGGTCGCATCGCCGACCTGCTGACGCCGAACGGAACCTGTCTGCTGGCCAACCACTTCTTTTTCGCCGCCGACCCGGATTCCCGCGTATCGCGCAAAATTCACCGAGCGTTTGAGGCTTGTCCCCGCTTCGCCGTCACGTCGGAGCATCGCCGGGCATTTTTCCTGGCCACGCTATTTTCTGAACGGCGGCTTCGCCTCGCCGCATGATTAAGCGCAGCGTGCTGATTGCCTTGGCCGCCATTTTGGTGGCCGGCGTGGGCTGGGCAAGCGTGTCCACCTGGGCCGACATCGCCGCCGTGGGCCATGGCACGCTGCACGCTCTCTGGACCCTGCCCGTCCTGATCGCGATCCATCTGGTTCAGCTTTTGCTGTCGAGCATTGCGTGGCGGAGACTGTTTACCGGCGCCCAACCGGGTGTCGCGGTCTATTTCCGCCTGAGGCTGATCCGCGAGGGCATCGACAGCCTGTTCCCGGTCGCGCAGATCGGCGGCGAGGTGGTTGGTGCCCGCATGCTGGCCAAAATGGGCATCGCAGCGGCGCACGCCGGCGCCAGCGTCATCGTCGATGTCTCATTGGAGGTTGTTTCCCAGGCCGCTTTCCTGCTGGCCGGGATTGCCATGCTGGCGATCCTGGCGGGCAGCGATCGTTCGACCGCGTGGCTTGGAACCCTTGCCGTGGCCATCGTCGCGGTTGGCGCGTTGCTGCTGGCTTTACGGTTCGGCCTGCTGCGTCTGCTGGAGCTGCTGGTCGAACGGATCGGCGGACAATTTCCGGATTTGGCGAATCTTTCGCTGACCGGCCTGCACGCGGCGGCGACCGGCTTCTATCGCCGCGGCCGGGCGCTGCTGCAGGCGACCCTGCTGCATTTCGTGTCCTGGTCGTTCGGCACGTTCGAAACCTGGATGATTCTTTACGCCCTTGGTGTCCCCGCCAGCCTGCCGAAGGCGCTGGTCGTGGAAAGCCTGGGGATGGCGGCGCGCACGGCGGGCTTCGCGATCCCCGGTGCCCTGGCGGTGCAGGAAGGCGGGTTCGCGCTGGCGGCGTTGTCGGTCGGGCTGCCTGAGTCCGCCGGATTGTCGCTTTCGCTGGTCAAGCGAGTCCGGGAAATCCTGGTCGGCATCGCCGGCGTCGGGCTGGGGTGGTTTGGCGGCGGGTTTAAATAGCGCGCGGCGCCTGTCACGGCGCAGCTATCCAGCGGTCGGTGTCAATTCGTCGGAAGGTTGCTTCGCCGCTGCGCTTCTCGCGATGACAAGGGGTGGCGGCGCGTCGGGTCTCATCCACGGGGGGCCACCGCCGGCCAGTCATTTCGCAATGCTGGCCACAGGACACTCGTCGTCAGAAGGGAATTTCCACTTCCAACCGCCAGCGTAACGTGCCCTCCGCTGTGGCCGGCGTTGTGCCGAACAGCCACCCTAGCTCGTATTTCAGCCTCCCGCCGTGGCCCAGGCCAAGCTGGCTCAATTGCAGCACCCCAACTCCGACCGGCCCGACCAGCAGTTGCTGCTGCGACAGGCGCGGCGAGGCGCCCAGCGTGCCGGCATCGCCATACACCTCGATCGCCGGGGACAACGGCGGCCAGATGTTCCAGCGGCTTTGCCAGGCGTAGCTGAAATTCAGCCCCTGGCTGGTCTGGTCAGGGCCGAGTTGCCTTGTCAGGAACAGGTTGGCCGTGTGCGTGAAGCGGCCGATGTCCTTGGCGATCACCGGTCCGA
>JAYUEJ010000818.1:0-2911 GCA_043739265.1 Rhodopila sp.
TCAATGAGGGGTTAGGTTGGGGTGGGGGATGGCTGGTGCAAGGGGGTGGGTGGGAATATTTACCGTTTCTGGGCGCGTATGGTTCGTGTCCTGGCGGGGTGCTGCGAAATCCGGGGCCTGGTTCGGACAATAATCTGGCGCATACTCGGCGCGATTCTGACGTCATGGATTTTGCCCGCCAGTAGTTTCTCCGCGGGGCGAATATTGAACGCTTCATCGATCCCGCGACACTGCACGGTGATCGGGGAGGTTCGTTCTACGGAAAGATCGGGCGGTGCCTTCACCCGATGGGACGGTTTGATTCGGCCGTGATCTCGGCCCTGTTATACCAGCCGCCTTTGAGGCCGACTCTCGCCCCTCATCGTCATGGCAGTAAGTCGATGTCAATGGCCGTTGGTATTAGATTAACGGCACGGGATGATTCAGACTTCGGCGTCTGAAAATAAACGTCGGTCAAAGTAGAGATAATGCGTCGTCTTCGGCGGCGTCAACTCTTCTTTGGACGAATCCTAAGAGATCATCATAAGTCCAGATCGTGGTAAGACGGTTCGCAATACTATTGTTCTTCCTTCTCCACTTTAATCTTGCCCGGCTGGCTGCATCGAGATATTGGTCGCGCCCTATAATCAGGACGTAATGGATTTCTGGATCCGTCGTCCCGAATATCGGCTCCAAAGTGACGGCGGGTGGTCTCTCATGTTCGATACGCCATGCCCAATCGACGAGTTGGGAGAAACCAGCCTCAAATCTGTTGGACCAGTATGGAAAAGCCCGCTGTCCCCTTCTGGTCCTAAAAATACTGTCGGATTCCGCGTTCTCCAGTTCGATTATGGTGAAATCAGCGGTTGTGGACTGTCCTACGGCGATATCACAGCGGAAGCCAAATATCGTGCGTTCCACTGCAACCAGGTCCGGTGCATTAATCGCGGCATTGATAGTTCCGATCGCCGCCGCAAGATGGGAAGATCGGCTGAAAAAGTCCAAAAATTCTTTCTCGATGTGTGAATTTTTACTTCCTAATAAGAAACTAAATTCATCGACTTCCTTGCGAAGGAGCGCCAGGTCACGCGTATATAAGTCGAGCATTTACTTATGGCGTCTCGTCCATTTTTTTATCAGGTCCAGGCGTTCTGGTAATCGACGCCGATGGCGACACTGATCGCTTGATGACGTCGAGGACGACGAGGTGGTCCTTATCATCGTGAGACAGAAAGACCCTGATTTTCGGTGAAACCCTCAGGACATAAAATGGCGGCCCCCCTCTGGATCGTTGGACCGTGCGTAATTGGCTCAGATCGGACGTGCGAGAAACCTCCTGGACCGACGCCAATATCTGACGCTGTTCCTCAGACGATAGCTGCTCTAGCATCGTCTCCGCGACTGGGGTCAGCGCGACATCCGGGACCTGCATCCTGACGCTTCCTCAAGGTGAGAGTATGTATCTATTACCCCAGGCGGGGTCGCTCTCCAAGTTCTCTGTCCGCTTCCCACCCCAATCGGTCTGTCCCCCTTGCGAGAATCCCTTCAGTAATCGGCCCGGGTCTTTTCCATCATGTCGTCATCGCGGCCCGCTTGTTCGCAATGTCCCGACGGCACCACCAGCTTATGCCGTACCTCCGCACCGTCGCCGCCAGCGATAGTGCGGGCGTCGGCCAGACGGGCGACCGAGCGAAGGGTCACTTGTTTGCCGCCGCCGGGTCCACATTATCGAGATCAACTGGGCCGCATCCGCACTCTGTCGGATGCGCGTCGCCAGCGGCGGCGGCGGACTATTCCGCCGCCGGTTTGAGAATTTGTTCTCGAGCCACCCGCGTGCGCACGCTAATGACTTCCAGGCGGGGCAATCGGGTGAATAGGAAAAAGGACAACGCCAAGGCGCCGAGGCGCCCAAGACCCGCCAAGACACCGTGCTTGTGTTCGCATTGCCCGACGCTGTCGGTTACGATCAGCCATCCGAACCGCCAATATGTGTTCCACCTGGCATCTTGGCCGTCCTTTTTCGCGTCTTCGCGACCTGGCGTTGCGCCTTTGGTTATTCACCCGATTGCCCGGGACTTCCAGGCCAACCGCATTGCAATCGGAGTCAAATGCCAGGACGCCTGTCAGCGGGCCGCCCGGATCGCCGTGTTCAACGCCCTGACCCCAGCCCCCGGCCCATCCGGATGACCCCAAACACATCCCACGACCGCCAGGAAATCCACCCCTGCCCGCACCAGTGGCGCACAATTCTCCGCCGAAATCCCCCCGATCGCGCAGCTCGGTAATTCCATCATCTCCGACCACCACTGCAAAATCTCGGGGTCCAACAGTGAAGACACCGCTTTCGTGGTGGACGGGTAGAACGCCCCGAACGCGACGTAATCGGCGCCGTCCTCGCCGGCCTGCATCGCCAGATCGCGGCTGCCCTTGCAGGTCACGCCCAGCATCAGGTCCGGCCCGATCAGCGTCCTGGCCTCGCGGGCCGGCATGTCGTCCTGGCCTACGTGGGCACCGTCGCAGCCGGTCGCGCGCACCAGATCGGCGCGGTCATTCAACAGGAACGCCACACCGCGGGACTGGCAGACCGGGCGCAACGCCTCGATCGCCCGCAGCCAGGCCTGGTCGTCCACATCCTTCAACCGCAACTGCACCGCCGCCACATCGCCCGCGTCCAGCGCCACCGCCAGCAAACCGGCGAAGGGCACCGGATCGAACGCCGGCGGCGTGATCAGATAGACCCGGCAGGCTGCTGGCCCCGTTGGCAGCCCGCTTGCGCCAACAGCCAAAAGATCAGGCCTTGCCGAGGTAGATGTCGATAATCTTGCTCAACATCTCCAAAGCCTGTTCCTTCGGCCGCTGGAACGTGTTGCGGCCGATGATGCTGCCGTTGGCGCCGCCGTCGCGGATGCCGCGCACCTCATCGTACAAGCCG
>JAYUEJ010000819.1:0-2902 GCA_043739265.1 Rhodopila sp.
CCCCAGTGTCACCATGATGCGAAACGACCAGAAAATGATGGCCACTGGCGGCCAGTCGCGGCGCGGGATGGTGTCCAATCCCGCCAGTGGCGCATTCAGGTCATGCGCTAGGACCAGGGACGAGAGCTTCGGGATCTCCAGACTGAAGTCCATGCGGCGCTTCTCTTCATTGGGGATGCCGAGAAGTACCAGTGGCGCGCCCCGCGCATAGGAATCGAAATGCCCTTCCATCGCCATGACTTTGGCCGGCTGGTGTTCCTGGGTGTTCAGCCCCTGAGCATCGCCGGCGAGGATTTGCAGCGGAGCAACCAGGGCCGCCATCCACATGGCCATGGAAAACATGGTACGCGCGGCCTGGTTGAACTGGTCGCGCGCCATATGCCAGGCGCCGGTGGCCCCGACGATGAAAGCGACGGACAGATACGATGCCAGCACCATATGCGGCAAACGCACGCAGAAGCTGGGGTTGAATATGATCCGCCACCAGCTTTCCGGCATGAATCGGCCATCCGGCGCGATGCTGTAGCCGGCCGGCGTCTGCATCCACGAATTCACCGACAATATCCAGAACGCGGAGATCAGCGTGCCGATGGCAACGATGCAGGTGGCGGCGAAATGCAGCCGGGGGCCGACCCGCTCCTGTCCGAACAGCATGACGCCCAGAAAGCCGGCCTCCAGGCAGAAGGCGCTGAGGACCTCGTACCCCATGAGCGGGCCGACGACCGGTCCAACCTTGTCGGAAAATCCCGCCCAGTTGGTGCCGAACTGGTAGGACATGACGACGCCGGACACGACGCCCATGCCGAACGCCAGGGCAAACACCTTCAGCCAATAGCGGAACAGGTCGAGATAGACGGGTCGCCCGGTTCGCAGCCACAAGGCCTCCAGCACCGCCAGATAACTCGCCAGACCGATCGAAATGGCTGGAAAGATGATATGGAACATGACGGTAAACGCGAACTGCGTTCGTGCCAGGTGGAAGGCGTCCAGTCCGAACATGGTGGTCATCCGTTTAATGGCGGGGCCACGCGACGCACGTGACGTTTCCGCTGCCGCCACCTATTTAAGTTGTCCCGGCTATTTGGCACCTCAATTGTCCGCTTGTTGCCTTTTTGGATTTGATTGCCTCGGCGATATCAGCAGCGGCCGAACCGCAACATGGCCGGCGGTTGCCGCTGACTGGGGTTGGGTTTGTCGTTGGATCCGGTTATTCCATCTGGCGCAGCGGCCTTTACTTCCGGTGCCGAACCGACTGCGATGACGGACCCTGCGAGATACCATGCGTTTCCTGCTGTTCCTGATACTGATCCTGGCACCGCCGCAGGCCCGCGCGCAGGCCCTGACCGTGTTCGCGGCGGCCAGCCTGACGGACGCGATGAAAGATATTGCCGCACACTGGATGTTGGCCGGCCATGAGCCGCCGCGGCTGTCCTTCGCGTCCAGTTCCACCCTCGCCCGCCAGATCGAACAAGGGGCGCCGGTCAATATCTTCGCCTCCGCCGATGAGCAGTGGATGGACGACCTCGCCCGGCGAGACCTGATCGCCGCCGACACACGTCACGACCTGTTGGGCAACGACCTTGTGCTGGTGGTGCCTTCGAACCACCCGATACATGTCGATCTGGGCAATGGCTTCGATTTGGCCGCCCTGCTTGGTCCCGGTGGGCGGCTGTCTATCGGCGATCCCGCCCACGTCCCCGCCGGGATCTATGCCGAACAGGCGCTGCGCAAACTGGATCTGTGGGACAGCGTCGCCGCGCATCTCGCCGCCGCGCCCAATGTCCGGTCGGCCTTGCTGCTGGTGGAGCGGGGGGAGGCACCGGCCGGCATCGTTTACAGCACCGACGCCGCCGCCTCGAAAGCCGTCATGGTCGCAGGGATATTTCCCGACAACAGCCACGACCCGATCACCTACCCGTTCGCGGTAACCAAGGCCGGCGACACCAGGGAGGCCCGCGCCTTCCTGGCCTTCCTGTCCACCAAGGCCGCCCGCGAGGTCTGGATCGGACACGGCTTCAAACTGGAATAGAGACCCGCTCCGCCGACTGGATCCCCACCATTTGCAGGGCGAAATGGGCCAGCTTCAGGCCGACCTCATCGATCGTCAGCCGGCCCTCGGGCTGGTACCAGGTGTAAGCCCAACTGACCATGCCGCCGATCGCCAGAGCCGCCACCCGCACGTCGGCGACATTGAATTCACCCGCATCGGCGCCTGCTTCCAACAACCCGCTCAGCACGCGGTCAAAGCGTTTCCGCAACGCGTTGATATCGGCCAGGCCGGCTTCGGAAAGGTTTTTTTCTTCGCGGAAATACACCGCGATATTGCCCTGCCGCTGCAACACGACCTTGCTGAAATCGACCACCCCGTGAAACAGCCGTTCGGATGCGGTGCCCGGCAGTTGCGCGGCATTGGCGATCGCCTCCAGCGACATCTCGATCGTCGGGCGGCAGATCGCCTCCAGCAATTCCACTTTGCTGCGGAAATGCGTGTAGATGAACGGCTTCGTCACGCCCAACTTACCGGCGATGTCGTCCAGCGTGGTACCGCTGAAACCGCGCTCATAAAATAGCTTGACCGCTTCTTCCAGAATGCGTTCGCGCTTGTAGGCGGATATTTCCTCACGCATGAATTTTTACCAATAAACCCCTTCAGAGCCTGATCGCGCCGATCGCTACGGCCGAAGCGCGTCGGTCATGCGATCAGACGATTAAGTTAAGCAGGGATTCGGCGTTTGAGCCATACGCGATGGCTAACCGATCGTTTCCCGGCCCATCGCGAGGAACTTCTCGCGCCGGCGATTGCGCAGCGTTGCCGCATCGACGTCGTTCAGGCTGCCCAGCGCTTCCTGGATTGCCAGCCCCACCGCATACATCGTTGCCGTCTTGTCACGCTGAGCGCCGC
>JAYUEJ010000820.1:0-8673 GCA_043739265.1 Rhodopila sp.
GCATCGCCGACGATGCATCGACCAACCCGGAAATCGGCAGGCTTTTGCGGCAGGAACAGGCGGACGATCCCCGCATCAAGATCGTCTTGAGAGACCAGAACGGTCACATCTCCGCCGCGTCCAACTCGGCTCTCGGTCTCGCCACCGGTACGTTCATCGCGCTGCTCGATCATGACGACCTGCTGTCGCCCCGAGCCTTGTATGAGGTCGCCAGCAGGATCGAGGCCCAGCCGGACATCGACATCGTTTATTCGGACGAGGATCACATCGACGATTCCGGCCGCCGGTCGATGCCGTATTTCAAGCCGGACTGGAATCCGGAGCTGATGCTCGGGCAGAATCTTATCAACCACCTCGGCGTTTACCGGCGATCGCTGGTGCAACGCCTCGGCGGCTTCCGGGTCGGTCTTGAAGGCAGCCAGGATTACGATCTGGCGCTGCGCGTAGTGGCGGAAACCACGCCCGGCCGCATCGTCCATATTCCCGGGGTTTTGTATCACTGGCGCCGCGGCAGCACGATCCGCGCGTTCTCCGAAGCCGCGCTCGACCGCTGCACGACCAACGCCAGGCGGGCAGTCCAGGAGTTCGTGTCGCGGGCCCAACCCGATGTCCAGGTTGAACCGGCGCCTTCCGTTGCCGCCTGGAACCGCGTCATCTACCCGGTCCCGCAACCAGAACCACTGGTTTCGGTCATCATTCCCTCACGCGACCACGCCGATATGCTGGCTCGGACCGTTCAGGGACTCCTGGACAGGACACATTACCCGGCATTGGAAGTGCTGATCGTCGATAACGGATCGACGGAGCCGGACGCCCTGGCATTGCTGGACGCGTTAGCCCTGGATCCGCGCGTGCGGGTGCTGCGCTGTCCCGGCCCATTCAACTACTCGGCGCTCAATAACGGCGCGGTGCGCGAAGCCGCCGGCTCCCTGATCCTGTTGCTGAACAATGATATCGACGTCATCGACCCCGATTGGCTGCGAGAGATGGTGTCGCACGCGATCCGTCCTGGTGTTGGGGCGGTCGGCGCAAAGCTACTGTTTCCCGACGGCACGATTCAACATGGCGGCGTCACGATCGGTATGGGCGGTGTCGCCGGTCACCAATATCTGCACAAGCCCGGCAACGACCCCGGGTATTTCGGTCACCTCAAGCTCACCCGAAACGTGACTGCGGTCACGGCAGCCTGTCTGCTCGTTCGCCGCCAGGCTTTTCTGGAGGTCGGAGGCTTCGACGAGGTTGCGCTGCCCGTTGCATTCAACGACGTCGATCTTTGCCTGAAACTGGTCGAAAAGGGCTATCGCAACCTGTGGACGCCGTTCGCTGAACTCTTCCACCTGGAATCCGCATCCAGAGGCTCTGACCTGACGGGCGAAAAAGCCGCCCGGTTCAATCAGGAGTGTCTCTATATGCAACAGCGCTGGGGCCACCTGCTGGACAACGACCCATACTGCAATCCCAACCTTTCGCTTTTGGCGGCCGACGCCGCCCTGGCATTTCCCCCCCGGGTCGCTCCCGGCCCCGAGCGCAAGGCCGCCTGATCATTCCTGAACCAGCCTGGCACAAGCCGCCGCCAGCCACGCCCGCTCAATGTCCCCAAGCGCCGGTCCCACCATGAGCAGCACACGCGCATGGTAGGCATCGAGCCACCCGCGCTCCCGCGCTGTCATAAGCGCCGGATTCAGCAGCCGCCGGTCGAACGGCGCCAGCGTCAGCGTCTCGAAGCACAGAAACGGCTTGTTGGCATCAGGAAAATCGGCCGGCTGCACCAGCAGCAGGTTCTCCAACCGGATGCCGTACTGATCCGGCAGATAGAGCCCCGGCTCGTTTGACAAAATCATGCCCGCGGCGATCGGCACCGGGCGGGCGAGCCGCGAAATGCTGACCGGCCCCTCATGCACCGACAGATAGCTGCCGACGCCATGCCCCGTCCCATGGTCGTAATCCAGCCCCGCCTCCCACAACGCCCGGCGGGCGAACGCATCCAGGTGCGCCCCGCCAACACCCTTGGGAAACACCGCGGTGGCGATGGCGATGTGCCCCTGCATCACCCGGGTCACGCGGTCCCGCACCAGCGCCGGCGCATCGCCAGGTCCGGTCCAAACCGTGCGGGTGATGTCGGTCGTTCCGTCGGGATACTGCGCACCCGAGTCGATCAGATAGACCTCGTTCGGTCTGATCGGCCGGTTCGTTTCGTCGGTCACGCGATAATGGATGATCGCGCCATGCTCACCGGCGCCGGAGATCGCGGGGAAACTCTCGCCACGGAAGTTTTCGACCTCACCACGCAACGCCAGCAGCTTATCGGCGGCCGACATCTCGGTTTGCTGGCCGCCGGGGGCGACGACGGACAGCCAATGCAGGAAACGGCACACCGCCACCGCATCGCGCAGATGCGCCGCCCGCGCGCCGGCCTGCTCACCGGTGTTCTTGCAGGCTTTCGGCAGCAGACACGGGTCGCCGCCGGACGATACCACCGCGCCGGCCTTCACAAGCTGCTGCGCAAACCATACCGGGGAGCCGGACGGATCGACCCGCACGGTCTTGCCCCGCAATGCCCGCAGCGCCGGCAGCAGAGCATCCCGATCCGCGACCGACACCCCATTGCCAAGCCAGGCGCGCGTTTCCGCCGGCAGTTTTTCCGGAGCCATGAACAGATCCGTCGCTCCATCCGCATGCACCAGCGCGAACCCCAGCGCGAACGGCGTGAACGGCACGTCATCGCCGCGGATATTCAACAGCCACGCGATCGATGCGGGATCGGTCAGCACCGCCGCATCCTGCTTCGCTTCCCGCAACAGCTTCGCCACATCGGCGCGTTTATCCTCCGACGCGCGCCCCGCGTAAGGCAGAGGGTGAGGCAGGGCAGGGGCGCCGGGCGGGGCCGGCCGATCACTCCAGACCGCATCGACCGGGTTGCGCTCGGTCGGCACCATCTCCAGGCCGGCATCGGTATAGCGCGCCAGACCCTCCTCACTGATCAGCAGGGGATCGTACCCGATCCGGCCGTTCCGCGGTGCGTGTTGCATCAGCCATGCGGGCGGCGGCTCCTCGGTGATGTGCAATCGCTGCCACCGGTCCGGGTCCGTCTGTTCGCCGAGCTGCAGGACGTAGCGGCCATCCGTAAAGACCGCCGCCGTCCGGGCGAGCACGACCGCTATCCCGGCGCTACCTGTGAAGCCGGTCAGCCACGCCAGACGTTCGGCGCCAGCCGGCACATACTCGCCCAAATGTTCGTCCGCCCGCGGGACGATGAACCCATCGAGTCCTTGCCGGATCAATTCCTGGCGGAGCGCCGGTAACGCTAAAACACTCATATTCGACCTTTCGCGCCGGGATGCCGGTGAAATATCATAACTCATTTTGTATCCATGCGTTTTTTGCATATCAGTTTGGGCATTTTGGCGCTCTTAAACCCAGCGCCATCCACCCTATGTTGCACTGCATCATAACCCTGGGGGCGCACCGCCACCCCGACGTCGCGTAGCACCCGGGTACGTATGGACATCTGTCATGAGCGCGCAACCCGCTAAGTCGCATTTCAACTTCCAACTTCCCAGCTTGAGCTATATCGACGCCAAATGGGAAGAGCCGAACCTACGCCCGCAAGACGTGGCACAAACCACGGTGCGTCAGGACGGCCTCGCCGCGTGGCTGTCGCGTCAGGTCACGGCATTCGTCGCCTGGAACCGCAACAGCGAAGCCGCTCGTGAGCTGGCTGGCTTTTCGGAGCGCGAATTGATGGATATCGGCCTGAACCGGTCCGATCTCGGTCGCGTGTTCAACCCGGCGTTGAACGATGACTTGCGGCGGCGCGGCACCTCAAATCGCGGATAGATAACGGTATGGTCCATCAAAGCCGGTGACCAAATCGCCGGCTTTGAGACCGGCCGACCGGTCTCGCGGCGCTTGCACGTCAGTAAACGCCTTACCGCCGGAATGCCGGCCTGATCAATGCGGCCAATGGACCGAGGCAAGGGCGTCGCTGAGAAGCGCCGGGACCGCCTGCCAGTCCGCCAGGACCCAGTAACAAGCGAGCAGGAAGACGATCCCTAACAACGGGAACGCGAACGCTTTGCCGCCGCGCTCTTCCTTCCGGGACATAGGCATAACGACCTCCAGCCAGTCTTTCGCGTCAGCAGACGATTCGTGCCGATGCTACACAGTGAGTATAGGCACTGAATACGACCAAAGTTAGCTGGATTTGCGTAACGTTCGCGATAGGCAGGATGGCTGCTTCACACCAGGCGCATAGGTGCAAGCGCCGATACTTCGGCATACTGATGTCCGACGTCAGACCATACCGAGGGAACCCCAATGAGCGAGAGCGCCGCCGCCGCCAGGCCAGGCCAATCCGCCTTCAGCGACCCCGCGTCCGCGGAGCGAGAGACTGCCGCGGTCAAATCCACGGTTTCTCCGGTTGCCGCCGAAACCACCACGACCTTCGCCATTCTGATCTCCCTCAGCCTGTGCCATTTTCTCAATGACATGAACCAGTCGCTGGTTCCGGCGATCTACCCGATCCTGAAGGAGACCTACCGGCTCGACTTCGGCCAAATTGGGCTGATCACGTTGGCGTTCCAGTTGACCGCCTCGTTGTTGCAGCCGGTCGTCGGCATGGTCACCGACAAGCGCCCCACCCCATTCTCCCTCCCCGTCGCCATGGGATGCAGTCTGCTCGGTTTGCTCCTGCTTTCGGTCGCCGACAGCTACCCCATGATCCTGATCGCCGCCGCCATGGTGGGCCTGGGATCATCGGTCTTTCACCCCGAATCGTCCCGGGTCGCGCGCATGGCGTCCGGCGGGCGCTATGGTTTCGCCCAATCGCTGTTCCAGCTTGGCGGCAGCGCGGGATCGGCGATCGGTCCGTTGCTCGCGGCCTTCATTGTCGTGCCCCGAGGCCAGGGCAGCATCGCCTGGTTCTCCGCCGCCGCGTTGCTGGCGATTCTGGTGCTGACCAACGTCAGCGCGTGGTATGCTCGTCATCCCGCCATGCTGGCCCGCCGCGGCCGCCGGGTCCCCGCCGCGATCCCGGCCTCGCCGCTGCCACGAGCAAAAGTGCTACGTGCGATCACCGTTATTCTGATCCTGTTGTTTTCCAAGAACGTCTATACGGCCAGCCTGAGCTCTTACTACACGTTCTATCTGATCCAGAAGTTCCAGCTTTCTGTGCCGCACGCGCAATACATGCTGTTCGCCTTCCTGGCCGCCGTCGCCGCGGGCACCTTCGCCGGTGGCCCGATCGGCGACCGCTTCGGGCGCAAGCCGGTGATCTGGTTCTCCATCCTCGGCGCGTTCCCGTTCGCGCTCATGCTGCCTTACGCCGGCCTGATGTGGACCGGCATCCTGAGCGTGGTGATCGGGCTGATCCTCGCCTCGGCCTTCTCCGCTATCATTGTCTATGCGCAGGAACTATTGCCCGGCCGCATCGGGCTGGTGGCGGGCATGATGTTCGGCTTCTCCTTCGGGCTCGGCGGACTGGGTGCTGCGGCCCTGGGCCACATCGCCGATGTGACGGGGATCGAAACCGTCTATCGCGTGTGTTCGTTCCTGCCGCTGATCGGCCTGCTCACGGCGCTGCTGCCGGATATTGAGCGGCGGAGGTAAGATCGCGGCACTGCCCCCAACCGCTTATAATTGGGATCGAAGGGCCGCCGGCCCGTCGCTGGTCCGGACAGAGCCCGACCTTCCAAACCAGGACGCCCACCGTGGATCACGTAGAACTGGCGATGGTGCTGGCGGTCGATGGGTCCGCCAGCGTGACCTACGACGAGTTCGGCCTGATCGCCGGCGGGATGGCCGCCGCGTTGCGCGATCCGACGGTCGCGGCGGGCCTGATCGGCAACGCCGTGCTGTCCCTGTTACTGTGGTCCGGCACCGGCCAGCAGGACATCATCACCGGCTGGACCCCAATCGCCACCGCCGCCGATTTGAACGCCTTTGCCGACAGCGTCGATACCATGCCGCGCACCGTGAGGCCGGGCGCGACCGCCATCGGCGAGGCGTTGCTGGCGTCGCTCACGCTGTTGGCACAGGTGCCGGCCATTCCCAAACGCAACATCGTGAACGTGATCGGCGACGGCCGCTCCAACGACGGCACCCCGCCCGGGCCAATTCGCGACCGTATGGCAGCGGCGGACATCACCATCAACGGCCTGTGCATCCTGCATGAGGAGCCGGATCTGCTGTCCGCTTACATAGAGGAGGTGATTGGTGGACCCGGTGCCTTCGCCGTGACCTGTCGCGCATACAAGGACTTCACCGAGGCGATGCGGCAGAAGCTGACGCGCGAAATCAACGGGCCAATCGTGTAACGGTCGTCGCAGGCTCTCTATGCCCAAAACGTGATCGGCTCCCCCACCGCCCAAACCCACTGCCTTTGCGTTGTTCACAGCACCTGCAAACCGGAGCGATCGTCTGACCGACCTCCCAACCCACGCCCCTAACGATCGCCTTGTGGGCGAAGCAACCCAAACCACGGTCGTCGCGGTGACCGAAGCCAAGGGCGACACCAGCAGCGGCCACACCGCTGCGGCAAGCGCTCGGAAAACGATCGGCGCCGCGCAGGAAGCCGCGCAGGAAGCCGCGCAGGAGGCCGCGCAGGAGGCCGCGCAGGAAGCCGAGGAGATGCCGCTGCCCACCGACCCGAAAACGGTCTTCCTGGGCGGATTGTTCCTCATCGCATGCACGGCCGTCCTTTACGTCGCGGCGGAGATCGTCCTGCCGCTGGTCCTCGCCATCATCCTGAAACTGTTGTTGCAACCTTTTGTCCGGCTGCTGGAGCGCATCCGCATCCCGCGTGCGGCCGGCGCTGTCCTGTCAGTGCTGCTCGTTCTGGCGGCGTTCGGCGGCACGATCAGTCTGCTCGCCGGTCCGGCCGCCGCCTGGGCGGGAAAATTGCCTGAGGCGATTCCTAAACTGAAGGAAGGCCTCGGCTTCCTGCAAGAGCCGATAAATGCGGTCCAACGGATGATGAAGCAGTTCGACGACTTCACCGGAGGCGGCCCGCATCCCGCGTCGGCGATGCAGCCATCCACTCTTGTTGGGGCGGTGCTGTCCGGTTCCGCATCCGCCACGTCCGGCCTGTTCACCACGCTGTTGATCCTGTTTTACCTGTTGGTCTCAGGAGAAACCTTCCTGCGTCGGCTGGTCGAAATCCTGCCGAACTTCAAGGACAAGCGGAACGCGGTCGAATTGTCCCAGCATATCGAGCAAAATGTCTCGGCCTATCTGATGACCGTGACGTGCATCAACGCGCTCGTCGGAACCGCCACCGGTGCCGTCATGTGGCTGTGCGGCGTGGCCAATCCCGTCCTCTGGGGCGCGGTCGCCTTTGTCCTGAATTTCGTGCCGATCCTGGGACCGATGGTCGGGATCGTCATCTTCCTGATGGCAAGCGTCCTGTCACTCGGTGTGTCCTGGTGGGCGGTGCTGCCGGCCGGGCTGTATCTCGGCATTCATATCCTTGAGGGCGAGATCGCCACCCCGATGCTGCTGGCGCGCCGGTTCACCATCAACCCGGTCGCGATGATCCTGGCGCTGCTGTTCTGGCATTGGATGTGGGGCGTGACGGGCGCGATCCTGGCGGTGCCGCTGCTGGCCGTGACCAAGATCATCTGCGACGATTTGCGGCCGTTACGCGCGTTCGGGCACTTATTGGAGGGGTGACTCTTCCAATGCAGGGTCAGGTCCTGGAATAATCGCCCGTCAGCGCACCTTCGTCCCAATCATTGTCGCCAGATCGCCAACACACCGCAGCGCGTCGAGTTCGCGGGTATTGAACTTGATCCCCCATTTTTCTTCCGACGCCATGATAATTTCGATCTGTTTGAAGCTGTCCCACCCCTGGACATTTTTGGCCGTCAGCTCCGGCGACAGCGCGATGTCGGTGCGCATGAACACGTCGTGGAAAATCTCGGTCAGCGCGCTGTAGATATCCGCTTCGGTCGCCATCGGCTCAGCCCTCGACTACATGAATGAACGTTTCGGCGGGCGCGAACGCCGCCAAAGCCAGGATGGAGCGATTGCCGCCCGCGGCGCCGGTTTCCATAACCGTAAAGCCCAACCGGGCATAGTGGTCCTTGACCATCGCATTCTTCTTGGTCGGGATGAATTCACCCACGATCCGCCGAGCCCCCAGCTTTGCCGCCTCGGCCGCGATCAGGTTCAGCGTCGTCGGTTCCACCTGCCGCCCCAGCACCCGGCAGCTCATGAGCCACGTATCGACATACAGGTCCTTATTCGCCTGCAACCGCCCGATGATGATGGCGATGATGCCGTTATCCCCGAACCGGTCCGTCAGCCGCAACTGCAACCCGAACGCGTCCGGGTCCGCCATCACCGCCAGGATATCGTCATCGGTGTAACGTCGAGTCGTCAGGTTGAACTGATTGCTCTTGTTAATAAGCTGCACGATCCGCTGCAGCCCGATCTTGTCGAACCGCTTCCAGACCAGCTCCATTTCCAGCCCGCGCAGATACGACGGCAAATCCGTCACCGCCGCCTTCAGTGCATCCCTGGCGTGGTTACCCTGGTACTGCGACGTCCGCTCCCGGTCCTCATCGGTCACCCCCAGCCCCTCAAAATACCCGGCATCGGACAAGGCCACCGGATACCCCGTCGGATCGTCCGACACCTCCGGCACCGCCACCATCGGCAGTTCCTGGCGCACCA
>JAYUEJ010000821.1:0-8647 GCA_043739265.1 Rhodopila sp.
GGTGCCTGTTCGTCGGCAGCAGCGTGGCGGCCATCGCGGCCAGGATCGCGAACCAGGCCGTCATCGGGTTTTGGGCGCATACCGCCAGCACCAGAAAGAGACTGTTCAGCAGCGCGAGGCCGCGTCCGGCGAGGGTGGTTTCGGGACGCGATAACAGACCCCGGGGCGCCAGACCCTGGATACCGTCCCGCGGCTTTCGTCTCGCTTCGGATCGCAACACGCCGTCCAGGCCGAGCAGCGGGGCGAAGACCGAGGCGAGTGGGTCGAGCGGGATGATGAAGGTCGTGGCGAACACCGCGACCGACAGGGCCAGATCGACCCGGCCGAGCTGAACTGAACCCGCCGGGCCGTCCGAGGTCAGGGGGGGGCTTAGCAGGAAGGCGGCGAGTGGCAGCGGCAAGACCAGACACGCCAACGGTAACAGCCAAGGCGAGGAAAGCGTCGGTTGAATAACGACGCACGCAGCCAGCAAGATGCCGTTCTGCAGTGCGACCAGCGCCATCACGCGCATCAGCGTTTGCGTCCTGGTCGCTGCCAGAAGCACGGCAAGCAGGACCACTGCCAGCGGCAGCGCGAGACTGCCTTGCGATTGGCATAAGATCGCCAGGACGGCTCCGGCGCCGACGCCCAGTTTGGCGCCTCCGACCGGCATGGTTCGCATGTCCGGCGTTTTCATGCGCTTCTGGGCGAACCATAGGCCGGCGGCCAGGATGACGGGCGGCAGCGCCAGGAGAGGCTGGTGGAGTGCCATCGCGCTCAGCGCGACCGCGGCGGATTGGGTGGCCAGCAGGATGGATGCGGCGCTGGTCTGGCGGATGCAGAGCAAGGCAAACGCCATAACGAGCGCCAGCCCGGCGCCGGCCTGCGCCCATGTGGTCATGAGCGTGCCCATGGTATCCCCGCGCTGGCTATCCCCGTTGCGGCCAGGACCATGATGATGGCGAGCAGCGCCAGCAGGGCGGCAACGCCGATCAGGTCGGGCAGGGAATGGTGAGGTATTCGGCCTGCGAGAGTCTGGACTCCGGCGAGGCCCATGACGAACAGGACAAGTTTGCAGGCCCACGATGCCAGGCCGATCGACCAGCCGACCGGGCCGGACTCGGCGGTAGCCATCCCGACCGGCAGGAACAGGCCGCCGATCAGACTGATCCAGATCAGCCGCCGGAGCCATTCGGTCATGTGTGCCATCGCCAGATCGATGCCGCTGCACGCCGGGTCGGCGGCGCGATCCGCCATACTGGCGTCAGCCAGGACCAGCGCCAGAAAGGCGGTCAAGGCGATCGCAGAGGCGGCTGCCGGCAGAAGCAAGGCTTCGCGCTGTTGACCGATGATCAGGTCCAAATTGAAGCTTCCCGCCATCAGCGCCAGGGTCACCAGCGACAATATCAGCGCCGGTTCGGCCAGGACCGCCAGTGCGCTGGACCGTTGAGCCATCAAACCCGGCGGGGCGGCACCCGCATCCAGCGCGGCCAGGGCGCCGGCGACGCGTGCCACCGTCAGCAGCGCGGCGATGACCAGCCCATCGGCCAGCGGCGAAAGCGTCATTCCTAGCGTGAACGACGGAACCAGGGCGGCGGCTGACAGTGTCGCGCCCAAACCGATCGGCGGCGCCAGGCTCGATACGACCGAGAGGTTTTCCGTCATGATGGGGGTTTTGCGGGACAGGCGCAGCAGATCGCACCATGGCAGCAAGACCGGCGGGCCGAATCGCCCGGCCACCCTGGCCTCGAGCCAATGCATCACGCCCGCCAGGGTCGGCGCGACGACGAGCATCAGTCCGATGTGCAGGATCTGGGCGAGCAGCGCCAGGATGATGCTCATTCGGTGATCGCCAGAACAAGCAGTGAAGCTGCGAACGCGGCGAGCAGCAGCCAGGGTCCGGTGACGGCGGACGGTGGGCGGAGCATTGCAACAATGGGTGGGATCGGCGTTGACGCGGACGGCCCGTGACTGGGCTGGTCTGCGCCAGTGGTGGCACGCGTTGCGGCGCCCCCTGGAAGAAAGAGTGAATAAAGACGAGCGAGCGGGGCCAGTGTAAGACTGGCCGACGGGATGGCCGGAAGTCTTGGCAGAAACCCGGCTCCGGCGGACTGAGCGGCTGGTTCGCCGAACGGAAGGCCGACCGGTGGTGCCATGCCATCCGCCCAGACGCCCCCCGTTTTTCTGTCCTGGCGCGACCGGCGTGACGCCAGCATCACGATGCCGGTTGCCACGGACAGCAGCGCCAATATCGGCAGCGCCAGATAGCCGGGTGATGTGCCGGATAGCGCCAGCAACGCCGATCTGGCGGGCGGGCCTCCCATAATGGCGCGGATCGCCGGATCGGCCAGCAGCCGGAGGACGAGACCCGGCAGCACGCCGACGACCAGGGATAGACTGGCCAACGTCAAGAGGATGGTTCGGAGCGGCGATTTGCTTTCCCGCGCACCGGACCCTCGCGGGGAGCGCGGGCGACCGAGCAGGGCGATGCCGATGAGGCGGATGGAGGCGGCGGTGGCGAGGGCGGCGGACAGCGCCAGCGCGGCGGCGATCAGGGCCAGCGGCAGTTGCGACGGCAGACCGCCGGTGCGCGGGGCGGACAGGACCGACTGGAACAGCAGCCACAGGCTGGCGAATCCAAAACTCGGGGGCAGGGCGGACATTGCCAGTATCCCCGCCGCCAACCCGGCGGAGGTCGCGGGCATCAGGTGAACCAGGCCGCCCAGCCTGGACAACCGGTACGTGCCGGCACTGGCGCCGATCGCGTGTGCCGCGAGCGATGCCAGGGTTCCGGCGAGGCTGCCGCCGATGGAGGCCAGAAACACGGCCTGCCATGCGAAGGATGCGGCACCGGACAGGTCGGCGGCGCGGGCGACCAACGCGAGGCCGACTCCGGTCATCGCGAGGCCGGTCTGGCGGCGGATGAGGGCGGCGATGGCGGTATCGATGTCCGGGTGCGCGGCCGACCTCCAGCCCTGAAGGACCGCGATCGTCCCGCCTGCCAGCAGCAGGATAAACCCCCACCAGGCCTGAGCGGCCGAACCGGCCAGATCGGCGACCAGCCTGAGGAGCAGGTATGTGGCGGTCGGGAGGACGACACCCGCGGTCAGGGCATCGCGGGTCCAGCAGCGTTCGGCGGTGGATGGCCAGGCCAGGCCGGCGACGGCTGTCAGCGTCAGCGCGACGGCGGCGGTCGCGTGGCCGGGGTCGATCGGCGCGGCGCGGATGGCGTCGAACCCGGGTGCGAAGCCCGACGGGGTCAGCAGGCAGACCGCGGCGAGCAGAAGCAGCGGGATCGGCATCGCGGGAAACCGGCGCTGCCCATTGCGGCACGCGGCACCGGCGACGGCCAGGCCGATCGCGAGGGAAACGCCATCGCCGGCCAGGAGAGAAAACGCGGTTCCAGCGAGACAGAACGCCGTCACCCGGATCGAGGCCTGCTTTGTCAGCGGGACGGTCGCAGCCTGGAACGCCGCGATGGCGGTGCCGGCCAGGAAAACGATGACCAGAAAGATCGTCGCGAGCGGATCGAGTGACAGGTGCAGCGACAGTCCCGGCGGCCCGACGGGAAGCTCCAACGCGGTCGCGGGCAGGCGCAGGAGCAGCGGCGGCAGGCACAGCAGCGCGCCGAGACCGCAAAGAGCAGTGGCCAGAAAGCCGCATGCGGCCGGCGGCATGGCAGCGGCGAAGGCGCCCAGCAGCAGCAGGGCAACGACGTCCATGACCAGGAACAGGAGGATCGGATCGCTCACCGGTGGCAGGGTATCACCAGCTTCTGGATTCGGGGCACCTGTAGCGTCGATCTTCAGATTTTTTGAACTGCCTTGGCCAGCTCGGTGGCTCCTGGTCGCCGGCACGGGCATTCAATTGGACGAATTTACCGCGGGTGAACACCGATATACGCCGATGAGCGCGGATCCAGGCAGACTGCCGCGGTCCGAAATGATCGGCCGTTCCCATGCGATGGCCTTGCGTCGATAGTGACACATCGGCGGCGTCTGATTAGCGTCGTGGTTCGGCGCGGTTGGGACGTCCAGAAAGCGGTCCATGACGTCCGGGCGGGAGGGCGCTTGCGATGATATCGGGCTTGAAATTTCGTGCCGCGGTCCTGATCGCGCCCGGCGAAACACTGCGTATCGAAACGGTCGAGGCGGATGCTCCTTGTGTGGGTGAGGTGCTGGTGCGGATCGGTGCGGCCGGCCTGTGTCATACCGATCTGGAGGTCATCGAAGGCCAGTTGATCTATCCGATGCCGATCGTGCTGGGGCACGAGGCAGCGGGCACGATCGCGGCCGTCGGTCCCGGCGTCGATCCGGGGCGGGTTGGCGAGCGCGTGGTGTTATCGTGGAACCCGCATTGCGGGCGGTGTTTCCACTGCGAACGCGGGCAGCCGATCCTGTGCGACACGTATGTGTCGCAGGGGCCTGCCGCGGTCGCGTTCGACGGCACGACTCGGCTGCGTCTGGGCGGGCAGCCGGTCCGGACGATGATGCACATCGCGGCTTTCGCCGAATATGCGATCGTCACCGACGCCTGTGCGATCGCGATCCCGCCCGAGATGCCGTTGGACCGCGCCTGCCTGCTTGGCTGCGCGGTGCTGACCGGGGTCGGGGCGGCGACCCGGATCGCGAGGTTGCGCTACGGCGATACCGCCATGGTGATCGGTTGCGGCGCGGTCGGGCTTTCGGCGGTTCAGGGCGCGCGGTTGGCGGGGGCGTCGCGGATTATGGCGGTGGATCTTGACGATGCGAAACTGGCGATGGCCGCGGATGTCGGGGCGACTCACACCGTCAACGCGCGCACCGCCGATCCGGTGGCGGCGGTGCGTGCCATCACCGGCGGGCGAGGCGCCGATTGCGTGCTGGAAGCAGCGGGGAATGCGACGTCGTTCCGTCTTTCCACCGAAGCCTGCCGCGCGGGCGGGGAGATCGTCTGGCTCGGCAAGACCGGCGTGAACCAGGATGTGCCGTTCCGTTGGGGCGCACTGATGGGCGAGAAACGCATCACCCGGTCGAGCTATGGCGGGGCGCGGACCGCAACGGATTTTCCGGCGCTGGCGCGGTCGTATTTGCGGGGCGAGCTGAAACTGGACGGACTGATCACGCAACGGATCGCACTGGAGGAAATCAACCGCGGGTTCGATGACCTGAAGGCGGGACGGGCGATCCGCTCGGTGATTGTGTTCGAAGGCGCGGGATGAGGGATCAGGGTGCCCGAACGATGCCTGAACACAGGGCACGTTTCGACGTTCCGCCGTGACGGAGTTTGCGGGTTCGGGGGATTCTATGATATAAACCGATCATGCTGATCACACCCGAGCAAATCCGAGCGGCCCGTGCCCTGTTGCGGCTCGATCAGACCAGGCTTGCCCACGACGCGGGTATCTCCGTCGTGACCTTGCGGCGGCTGGAGGATCAGCACGGATTATCGAAAGTTGCCCCCGCGACCGTGGCCGTGGTGCGGCTTGTGCTGGAGAAGGCCGGTGCGGAGTTCATCGATCGCGGGGTTCGCCGGAGTGCCCCCGCGCCGGAGGCGATCCAAGCCATCAAGGATGACATCGACCGGATCGTGGTGCGTGGGTCCGCGCTGATGACGAAGTATCCGCCGATGACCGATGATGAATTGTATGATGAGAACGGGGTTTAACCGCGATTGTCGTTGATACCTCGGCGATCGTCGCGATTCTACGAAATGAGCCTGAGAAGGATTGTTTCGTTGACGCGATCCTGGCGGCGAATCCTCGGTTCATGTCCGCTGTCAGCCTACAGGAACTGGGAATGGTGATCGCGGGTCGGTTTGGCGGCGATGCGGCTTTGGAACCGTTGGGTGCGTTGTTGGCCCGGTTGGACATGGAGATCGTCGCCCATGACTCGGCCCTCGTTCGGATCGCCCGGGAGGCGTTCCTCAGATTTGGCAAGGGCCGCCATCCCGCACGGTTGAATTTTGGCGACTGCGCGGCATATGCGTTGGCTAAGAGCAACAATCTGCCGCTGCTGTTCAAGGGCGAGGATTTTGCGAGAACGGACATCGTGGCGGCGGTATCGGTACTCTGATTCGGGAGACCGCAAGGGGGGGTGAACATCGAGCGGCGGCCGCCCGGCGGTGTCACGATCATCTGGTGTCAACGTCCTCGTCGCGATCGGCGGGCAGATGGATGTCGGGCCGTGTCGACCGTTTTCGAGCGATAGACCGTCCGGATATCGGAGCATCAAGTCCGCTGTCCGGATACCCTGGACGATTGCGGCCGTTTTCCTGATGAAGACCGTCGGCCCGGTGGAGGACTGGCCCATCGGGCTATCGCTGTTTTTATTGCCGCCCGAGGCGCTGATACGTATAAATACACATGGATAGTCGGACGGTTATACGACTGTTGGAGGCGGCGGGCTGGCGGCTGGTAAGGGACATCGGCAGTCACCATCACTTTCGTCATCCGGATCGGCCAGAAACCACCACCATCGCCCATCCCGTCAAGGATATTCCACCGGGGACGCTACGGAGTGCGGAGCGGCAGTCTGGCGTCCCGCTGCGAAAGGAGTGACTTTAGTGCGCTATTTCCCCGCGATCATCGAAAAATCGTCGGACGGATACGGCGTGTTCTTCCCGGACCTGCCCGGTTGCACCAGCGCGGGTGCGACCATGCAGGAGGCCGCGTTGAACGCCGAGGAAGCGTTGCAAGCCCACATCAACCTTAGCGTAGAGCATGGTGACGCCATCCCCGAACCTTCCACTCTGGGTCAGATCGCGGTTGACCCCGATGTCGTGGAGGCCGCCCGTGTCCTGGTTCGCGCCGATCCGCCTGGCCGCACGGTGCGCGTAAACATCACGATGCCGGAGGACTTACTGGCCGCCGTGGACCGGTATGCGGTTCGAACGGGCTATTCCCGGTCTGGCCTGCTGGCACAGGCGGTCCGAGAGCGGATGCGGCGGGATCAGGCGACGGCGTGATGGTGGTTCCGGCATGATCGAGGTATCCGCCGCTGAATTTCAACGGAATATCGGTCTCTGGTTGGGCCTTGCTTTGAGCCGGACGGTTGCCATTACCCGCAACGGCTGGGAGCGTACGGTTTTGATCTCCATGGACGAATACCGACGCCTCAATCAGCGCGACCGGCAGGTGCTAAGTCTGCATGACTTTACCGCCGAGGATATCGTCGCGCTGGAAGCCACGCGCCCGCCCGATGTGACGAATGAATTCGATGCCCGACTGATCTGACAGAAGCGTGGTGTTTCCCGCGCCTGTTGCCGCTCTTATCATCCGCTGTGGTTACCGCCGGGCAACTCCGATATCCTCCGCCGCGAAGCCGGGAGCCTCCATTAATGTCTGAGCGCGCCGTCTATAGGATGACCGCCGACGCGTTTCTGCGTTGGCACGAGCAGCAGCAGGATCGGCGTTATGAACTCGTGGACGGTGTGCCGGTGGCAATGGCCGGCGCCCGGCGTCGCCACGATCAGGTTGTGGTCAATGCTCTTGTCGCTCTCGGCGGACAGTTGGGTGTCGGGCCATGCCGCCCATTTTCGAGTGATACGGCCGTCCGCGTATCCGAGTACCAAGTCCGTTATCCGGACCTCGGGGTGGATTGCGGCCGGTTTCTCGATGAAGAGTTGGCGGCCGATGCACCACGGCTGGTATTCGAGGTTCTTTCAGCGACCACGCGCGCGTTCGATCTTGTACGCAAAGTCGAGGAATACAAATCCGTTCCGAGCCTGCGGCACATTGTCTTGGTGGACACGGGCGAACCAAAGTTCATCCAGTGGAGCCGGCAAGACGGCGGGTCTTGGGCGTATCGAACCGTTGAAGGGTTTGGTGCAACCATCGAGATCGCTGACCCGGGCATCTCCCTGGCGCTCGGGGTTCTCTACAAGGGCCTGAATTTTGTTGCAAAACCTCGCTTGATCATCGGCGACGATCCGCCCGCGACAGAAGACTGACGCCTGCGGTTACGGGATGCATCCCGCCCGGGCAGGACCTGGCAGAGTTCGTGGCATAGCAGGCTACGCCTTGGCACATGCATCGCGGGGCGATACATTGAACCGACAACGTGCTTTCAGGAAACGCCTCGCATGATCAACAAGATCGTCCAGTCCATGGCCGACACCATGGCCGGCATCAAGGATGGCTCCGTCGTTCTGCTCGGCGGCTTCGGCGCGGTGGGCCAGCCGAACGCCCTGATCGATGGGTTGATCGAGCAGGGGGCCACCGATCTGACCGTCGCCTGCAACAACGCCGGCGTCGGCCATACCGGCCTTGCGCGGTTGATGGAGTTGGGACGGGTCCGCAAGATCGTCTGCTCGTTTCCACGCAGTTCCGACCCCATCGTGTTCGAGACGCTGTATCGGGCCGGCAAGATCGAATTGGAGATCGTGCCGCAAGGGACGCTCGCGGAACGCATGCGCGCCGCTGGTGCGGGCGTGCCGGCGTTCTTCACCGCCACCGGGGTCGGCACCAAGATGGCGGTGGGCAAGGAACATCGGGACATCGGCGGCCGTACTTATATCCTGGAGCAGGCGCTGCATGGCGATGTCGGTCTGGTGGAGGCGTGGGAGGCCGATCGGTGGGGCAACCTGACCTTCAAGCAGGCCGGCCGGAACTTCAATCCGGTCTGTGCGATGGCCTCGGCCCTGACCTTGGTGCAGACGCAGCACATCCGCGAACTGGGCGACATCGATC
>JAYUEJ010000822.1:0-8645 GCA_043739265.1 Rhodopila sp.
TCCTGGCGCTGCGCCGCGAACCACGCCCCGATGGCGGAATCGTAGGCCGCGGTGCGCGCGTAGGCCTCCCCCGCCAGCCGCCGGCGCAACAGCAACGGCGTGCCGCCGGTCCTGGTCAGCGATTCCAGTACTTCGGCGTATTGATCGGGGTCGGTCAGCACGGTCACGAAATCATGGTTCTTCGCCGCGCCGCGGATCAGCGCCGGCCCGCCGATATCGATGTTCTCGACACAGTCATCGAACCCGGCCCCCTTCGCGACCGTCGCCTCAAACGGATACAGGTTGACCGCCACCAGATCGATCGGCGCGATCCCATGCGTCCGCATCTGCTCCATGTGTTCGGGCACATCCCGCCGCCCCAGGATGCCGCCATGGATCTGCGGCACCAGCGTCTTGACGCGGCCGTCCATGATTTCGGGGAACCCGGTGTGGTCGGACACCTCGGTCACCTTCACCCCGGCCGCCCGCAGCGCCTTCGCCGATCCGCCGGTGGACAGGATCTCCACGCCGCGATCCGCCAGGGCGCGGGCAAACGGCACCAGCCCGGCTTTGTCGGAAACGGAGATCAAGGCCCGGCGGATGGGAACGATGTCGGTCATGGCGGCGGAATCCAGTGATGCTGCAAACGCGGCGGGATAAACCTACAAACCGAGCAGGTCCAGGGTGTGCGACAGGACTTTCGCCTCATCGTAGTGGTCCAGCGCGCGCCGCCGCCCTGCCTGGCCCATTCGAACGCGTGCATCCGGGTCGCGGACCAGGCGTCCCAGGGCCGCACCCAGCGCCGCCGCGTTGCCGGCCGGCACTGACAAACCAGTCTCATTGTCCACCACCTGTTCGGCCGGGCCGCGCACATTGGTGGCGACGACCGGCAGCCCGGTCAGCATGGCTTCGATCACCGACATCGGCAGTCCCTCGAATCGGCTGGGCAGCGTGAAGATGTCGGCGGCGGCCAGCAGCGCCGGGATGTCGGAGCGATACCCCAACATCCGCAGGCGATACCCCAGGCCGGCGTTGCGCAAAAGGGTGGCCATGTCGGCGCCGCGGTCGCTGTCCAACCGTTCCCCGACCACCCACAGTTCGGCTTCCGGCACCGATCGCATCGCCACGGCGAGTTCGGGGTAGCCCTTGTGCCAGACCAGACGCGACACGGCGATGATCACCACCCGGTCCGGCGGGACGCCCAGTTCGGCCCTGATCCGGTCCCTGGCGCGGGGGTTGGGGTGGAAAATCGCGGGGTCGCGGCCGTTGCGCACCGGTTCGGCCCGGGCGTGGATGTGCAGGCGGCGGGCGTCCCGGGCCTCGGCTTCCGATACCGTCAGGAATACGTCGGTCACCCTTGCGGCGATCCACTCCATGGCCAACGACAGGCCACGGCGGGGCAGTGAGGACGATGCGTGGTTGAACAGGAAGCCGTGGCAGGTGTACGCGACCGTCGGCACCCCGGCGATCCGCGCCGCCAGCCGGGCCAGGAAGCCGCTGATCGGCATGTGGGCATGCACCAGATCGGGTTGTTCGGCGCGCAGGATGGCCACCAGGGACCGGAATGCGCGGATATGGGCGAGGGGTGACAGGCGGCGGACGAATGGGACTCCGATTACACGAAAACCCTCTTCCCTGACTCCGTCCAATAGCGGACCTTCCGCGCAGGCACCGACGACCTCATGGCCGCGGGCGCGCATGGCACGCATCAGGGGCAGGAGAAAGTGCCTGAGGGAGAAATCGACGTTGGTGATTTCGATGATTTTCATCGGTTTTGGGCGTTGTTTCGACTTCGCTGCCGGGTCGTTGGCTGGACACGCCCTCCGGTATGCACCCGTCTCGGTTTTGGCTGTCGGTCGAGCTCGGTGGAGCGGTTGGGGGGAAGATTTCGGGCGTCCGGGGTGTGGCAGGTAAGCCAGTTTTTGCCACGGAGGACACGGAGAACCACGGAGGGGCACGAAGAAGCGGAGCGGTATTGACGGTTTGGTATCCCGGCGATGCGGGTCAGGATCGCAGTTGGGCAATAATAATGCCGTTCGGCCGCGGTTCCCGGGGTAGCGGCGTTCAACAGCGCTGCGCGCGAAGCGCTATTTTTTTCTTCTTCGTGACCCTCCGTGGTTCTCAGTGTTCTCCGTGGTAAAACCTGGCTTGCCTGACGACGTTCAAACCCCCATTCCCACCAACCTGCCGCCACGGCAAAGCGGTATCCCATTCCGGCCGAGGCGCGCTCGGCGATACAAGACTGTCCCATCACCCGGCGCGTTCGACCTTGCTCAGCGCCCACTTGATGTGCTGCGGGCCATCGGCGAACCCGGTCAACACGACCTGCTCACCGCGCCTGGGTTCAGGCCCACCCAGATAGATCGTCTCCTCCAGGCTCAGCCGAGCGCCGTCGGCGCGCAGGCGCCAGAAGGTGCCGGCTTTCAACCGCAACAGCACCGCGGCGCCGTCCTGCTGCACGTTCGCCTGCACATCCGGGTGCAGATGGAAGCGCAACGTGAACGGTTGTGGGTCGGGCGCCTCGATCAGGTCCTCGCCGCGGATGTCCTCGCCGCTTTCGGCCATGTACAGACGGCGGCGATGCACCGCGTTAAAGGTTTTCCGCCAGCCGTCATGCGACACGTCCAGCCAGTGCGCGCCGTCGGCTTCCTGGCGATTGACCGCCACCACGGCGGGGCGGCGGCCCAGGCCCTCGGGCTTCAGTTCGCTGCTGTTCAGGTCGCCGATCACCAATGTGGAGTGCGCGGCGGTGGCGCGGGCGGCGTCATGCCATTCCGGCGGGCCGGTCAGGAAGGCGCCGCAATTGACGATCAGCCGGTCGCGGCCGATCGACAGCTCCATCGACAAGGTGCCGGCATGCGCCAGCCGGTCCAGCCCGGGTGGAGCGGGTGCGCCGCAATCGACGATCAGCACGCTGCGCCCGGCCTGCATGCGATGGAACCCGCCGTCGGACAGGGACGACGGACCGCGGCCGCCGCGGCCGGCCTGCGTCAGCACAAGATCGACCAGCGTGGCGGTTTCTTCCCGGCTGCCGTTGAACAGCGCCAGCCCGCCATCGCCGTGGCGCATCATCCGCAAGGCCGGCGCCATACGCTCTATGGCGTGGGCCAGGACCGGCGGCGCCTGGGTCTGAGACGTCTGGAACAGTGCGCGGATTTCCGTCAGGTCCTGCAGCGCGGACAACTGCGCCGCCGGACTGCGTTCGGCGTGACAACCATCCGGCAAAATCTGCCGGGCGATCTCCTGCGGCAGAAACCGCAATGCTCGTGTCAGAAATCCGGCATGTTCGCGCAGCGCCACGGCGGCGGCGACGAGGCCCTTCATCGCGGTCAGCGCCCGGGCGTCGAGTTCCTCGGCCGGCAGGGCGGCGGACAGGCCGCGCGCGTCCGACACCAGGCGGTTCATCAGCCGCTGGCGGAACGGGTCATCGGCGGTGGCGGCGAAGAAATCGTAATGCCCGAGCCAGGCGGTGATGCGGGCGCCGATGACGTCGGGGCGATGGGCGATGGGGTCCGATGGCGGGTTGGCGATCCATTCCGCCACCAGGGCGCGGGCGCGCAATCTGGCTGCGTCGGTGCCCAGGGCGCGCAGGTCGCGCAGCCAGGAGAATCCGTAGGCGCCGGCGCGCAGGACGGCGTTGCCGTTGATCTCGTTCCAGCCGCCCTGACGCAAGGTCTGGATCGCGCCGCCGATTGCCAGCTCGCCTTTGACCAGTTGGGCGCCGCGGGTCGGATCGCCCGGCCAGGGGTCGCGTACCGACAGGGCAGGGGCGTCGGGCACGCGCCCCATGCGCAGGCTGGGCAGACGCGCCATCGCCCGGCGTGCGCCACGCAGCCAGCTTCCGGGGCTTGCGGTGGTCATGCACCACCTTGTGAAGTCGGGGTTTGCCCAATTTGGGATCGGCCAGTTTGGGATCGCAGCATGCTGATGGCCTGGCCATAGTCGGGCGCGCGGAAGATCGCGGTGCCGGCAATCAGGGTATCGGCTCCGGCCGCAATCACCGCCGGCGCGGTGGCAGCGGTGATACCGCCATCGACGGCCAGCGTGATGGGATGGTCGGCCATATCGATCATTCGCCGCAACTGCGCGATTTTCGGCAACTGGCTGGGCAGGAAGGATTGGCCGCCGAAGCCGGGGTTCACCGCCATCACCAGGATGATATCGACCAGATCGAGCGCCCAGGTCACGGTATCGGGCGAGGTCGCCGGGTTCAGCACGATCCCGGCCTTCTTGCCGGCATCGCGAATATGCTGGAGTGAGCGGTGCAGATGCGGCCCAGCCTCGGGGTGCAGGCTGATATGGTCGGCGCCGGCCTGGATAAACGCATCCAGGTAAGCATCGACCGGGGCGATCATCAGGTGGACGTCGAACGGCATCTTTGTGTGTTGGCGCAGCGCGGCCAGAACAGCGGGTCCAAAACTGATGTTCGGCACGAAATGGCCGTCCATGATGTCCAGATGCAGCCAATCGGCGCCAGCGGCCTCGATCGCGCTGACTTCATCCCGCAGCTTGCCGAAATCGGCGGCCAGCAGGCTTGGGGCGATGGTGATGTGCCTGGATTCGGATGCGGCCATGACATGTTTCTAGCCACCGTCGCCGATGTCGCACAAGGCAACATCGGCGGAATTGGTCTCCGCCGATCTCCGGATCAGGCCCCGGGATGGCAGATCGGGAAAATTCCGGCCGCGATCAGACCTTGATCAGCCGCGCGGCGAAGAAACCGTCCATGCCGCCACGGTCCCTCCAAAGGCCCGGGTGGGTGCGGAGGAAGCCGTCCGAGGTCAAGGCTTCGGGCAGTGCCGCCAGTTCGTCAGGACGGAACCTGTCGTGGCGAACGCCGCCTTTGGCGATGGCGGCGGCGACGCGTGGGGCGCCTTCCTCGGGTTGCAGCGAGCAAACGGCGTAGATCAGACGGCCACCCGGGCGCAGCAGGGCGATGGCGGCTTCCAGCAGCCGGTCCTGCGCCTGGATGACGGTTTCCACCTCTCGCGGGCGTTTTATGCGGGCGACGTCGGGGTGGCGGCGGATCGTGCCGGTGGCGCTGCACGGGGCGTCCAGCAGCACCGCGTCGAACAAGACGGGCGGCGTCCAGGTCGTCGCATCGGCCGCAATCACATCCGCGTGTAGCCGCCATCGTTGCAGGTTCGCGGTCAGGCGTTCGATGCGTGCGGCGTCACGTTCTATGGCGGTGACGATGGCTCCGGCGGCGGCGAGCTGGGCGGTCTTGCCACCGGGTGCGGCGCACAGGTCGGCGATACGCTCCTCTGGCTGGGGGGCGAGAAGCTGTGCCGGCAACGCGGCTGCGGCGTCCTGCACCCACATGTCGCCGGCTTCGAACCCGGGAATGTCGGACACCCGTGTGCCGGCGGGGAAGCGCACCGACCCGGTTGGCAGCAGGGTGCCGCCCTCGGGCGGGACGATCCCCGGCTTCAGGGTGACATCGAGCGGCGCCTCGGTCTGATGCGCGGTGGCGATGGCGCGGGCGGACGGACCCCAGGCGGTCCACAGCCAGGCCGGGGTATCCAATCGGGCGGAGTCCAGGTCTTCCAGCACGGCGGGACCGGCGGCGGCGACTTTGCGCAGTACGGCATTGATCAGGCCCGAGAACGGCGTCAGGCCGCGTCGCTTGGCGAGCGTTACCGCCGTGGCCACAGCTGCGTGACCGGGGGTTTCCAACAGCAACAGCGCGGCGGCGCCGATCCGCAGAATGTTGCGAACCGGTTCCGGCGGTTCCTTGCGCAGAAAGGGCTCCAGCACCGCATCCAATGTCCCCATGCGGCGCAGCACGGCGGCGGCGAGGCGATGGGCGGCGGCGCGGTCCCTGGGGTCCATCGCGGGCAGCGCGTCCAGGGCTTGTTCCAGGGTGCGGTATCGTTCCAGGACCGCGGTCAGCAGGTCGAAGGCGGATTCGCGTGTGGGGTCAGGCATCAGACGGCCGGCCGGTGGATGTCCCCGGCGGCGGGCCGGCTGATGTCCCCGGCGGCGGGCCGGCTGATGTCCCCCACGGCCGGCCGGCCGATTCCATGATATTCGAAACCGGCCTGACGCATGGCGATCGGGTCATAGACGTTGCGCAGATCGACCAGCACCCGGCCGCGCATCGCATCGCGCAACCGAACCGGCGACAGCGCCCGGAATTCGTTCCATTCGGTGATCAACACCAACGCATCCGCGCCAGCCGCCGCGTCGAGTGCGTCGGTGCAGTAGATCACGCTGTCGGGCAACAGCGGACGCGCCTGCGCCATGCCCTCCGGGTCGAATGCTCGGATGATCGCACCGTCGCCGGCAAGGCGGGACACGATCGACAGCGACGGCGAATCGCGCATGTCGTCGGTTTCCGGTTTGAATGTCAGACCCAGCACGGCGATGGTCTTGCCGCGCACCGATCCGCCGCAGGCTGCAATGACGCGCATCGCCATGCTGGACTTTCGCGCCTCGTTCACCGCGACGGTCGCCTCCACCAGACGCGACGGGGCGCCATAATCCTGGGCGGTGCGGACCAGGGCCAGGGTGTCCTTGGGAAAGCAGGAGCCGCCATAGCCCGGGCCGGGATGCAGGAATTTGCGGCCGATGCGGCCGTCCAGGCCGATGCCGCGCGCAACGTCATGGACGTCGGCGCCGACTTTTTCGCACAGATCCGCCATCTCGTTGATGAAGGTCACCTTCATCGCCAGGAAGGCGTTGGCGGCATATTTGGTTAGTTCGGCGGTTTCGATGGCGGTGAAGACGATCGGGGCCTCGATCAGGTACAACGGCCGGTAGAGCCGGCGCATGACTTCCCTGGTGCGTTCGGATTCAGCGCCGATCACCACCCGGTCGGGCCGCATGAAGTCGCCGATCGCATTGCCCTCCCGCAGGAATTCCGGGTTGGAGGCGACGTCGAAATCCAGGTCCGGGCGAGTCGCGCGGACGATTTCATGGATGCGGCGCCCGGTGCCGACGGGGACGGTGGATTTGGTGACGATCACCGCGTAGCCGGTCAGCGCGCGGGCGACCTGTTCCGCAGCCGCATAAACATAGGTCAAATCCGCGTGGCCATCGCCGCGCCTGGTGGGCGTGCCGACAGCGATGAACACGGCCTCTGTCCCGTCTACGGCGGCGGCGAGGTCGGCGGTAAAGGCGAGCCGGCCGGCGGCTACGTTGTCGCGGACAAGCTGTTCCAACCCGGGTTCATAGATCGGCATGCGGCCTTCGCGCAGGGCTGCCAGCTTTTGGGCGTCGGTTTCGACGACCGTTACCTCGGTGCCGAATTCGGCGAAACAGGCCCCGGACACCAGGCCGACATAGCCACCGCCAATCATCGTTATACGCACGTGCCAGGTCCCCTATGCGGCTGCGGGGCTGAGAAAGCACATGGCGACGTCACTTTCCAGCGATTTACCACGCTGCGCTTCACCGCTGTTTCGCACCTGCCCTCTTGACATGACCACGGCGGGTCGGATGTCTGGCCTTGTGTCAGCCCGCTGGCAGTACCGTTTTTGGTAAACCATAGCGTTTGTCACAATGTTTGTTCGGACAGCCGAGGATTGTCATGCCAGATTCACGCTTTCGGGTCGGTATCGCGGGCGCCGGCCATTTTGGCCGCTACCACGCCCTGAAGGTCACCGCGTCCACCCGCACAAGGTTGGCTGGGATCTACGATCCCGACCTGGAACGCGCCAAGACGGTCGGTTGGGAGGCGGGCGCGCGAGAGATGGAATTCGCCGAGCTGTTGGACGCGTCTGACGCGGTGATCATCGCGGCCCCGGCCGAGGCGCATTACGAGCTGGCGACCCGGGCGCTGCGCGCCGGTAAACATGTGCTGGTGGAAAAACCGATTGCTGCGACGCTGGCACAGGCGGATGAGATGGCAGGCGTGGCAAAGCAGCTTGGGCTGGTTTTGCAGGTGGGCCATCTGGAGCGGTTTTCGGGCGACTATCAGGCGATGGCGGGCCGCATCGGCGCGCCGTTGTATATCGAGGCGACCCGGATCGCCCCGTTCAAGCCGCGCGGCACCGATGTGTCCGTGATCCTGGATCTGATGATTCACGACCTGGATCTGGTGCTGGCCCTGATCGACAGCGAGATCGAGAGCGTCGATGCGGTCGGCGCCCCCGTCGCGAGCCCCCACGAGGACATCGCGAACGCCAGATTGCGGTTCCGAAACGGTGCCGTGGCAACGATCACCGCCAGCCGGATTTCCGCGCGCACCGAACGGCGGATGCGCGTCTTCGCGCAGAATTCCTATATGGCGGCGGATTTTTCGGCGCGAAAGCTGACGGTGATCGCGCGCGCTGCGGGCGACGGCGGTATTCCGTCCGGTCAACAGCCGGTGCCCGGCCTGACCGGATACGGGATCGAGGATGTTTTGTGGGAGGATTACGACTCGCTGGCAGCTGAACACGCGGCGTTCGCGGCGTCGGTGCTGGACGGGGCGCCGGTCCTGGTCGATGCCGCGGTTGGACGCCGGGCACTGGCGGCGGCGCTGGCGGTGGGGGACAGCATGCGGGAGTCGCGGGCGTTGATGACGACGTCGGGATTGATCCGGCTGGGGTGAGGGGCGTGCGGCCACACCGGTTATCGAACCAGCCTTAGTTCGGCGAGCCCGGCCTCCACCGCCTCCGGGTCGTCGGGATCGCCGATCTTGTCCATGAGTACGGTATGGAACGACAAGATATAAAACCGGC
>JAYUEJ010000823.1:0-8601 GCA_043739265.1 Rhodopila sp.
CCTCACGGTTTGGAGAGGGCGTGCCTCCCCGGTCTTTCCGCCATGGTCGCGGTTTGAGGTGGAAGGCCGCTTGCATCTGACGGCGCCCGGGTGTCATGGGCGCCGGCTTTCAAGGCCCCCGGCTTCTAAGGGTGGGTCAGGGGCGATTGAGGACACCAGGGCGATGCGAAAGGCGTGTAGCTCATTGGCAGAGCGCTGCCTGAACATGGCAGATGAGGGGGTTCGATTCCTTCCGCGCCTACCACCAGGCCTAACCCGCCGTTCGAACCTTGTTTCATGCCTGTCCGGCGCCCGCCACGATCGTGGCGCCGCTCGGCCTATTCAGAGGTTGCCGTGATTCACGATTGGCTCGACCAGACCCGACAGGATATGTCCCCGAGGACCCGCCGCTGCGCCGCTGTGGTCACAAGGCTGACCCCGGCCCGTCGTCTGGGGCTCGCTCCCGCCTTGGGGATGGCCCTGATGCTGGGATTGACCAGCTGCGATCAGGGCCCGTTCAAGTCTCATGCCGGTCCGCCGGTGGTGGAGAAAAGTGCCACCAAGGGTCCGGGCGATTACATCATCGGGTCCGGCGACCAGCTTAGCGTCTTCGTCTATCGCAACCCCGACCTCAGCGAAGGCGGCGTCGCCGTGCGCCCCGATGGACGGATTTCGACTCCGTTGATCGAGGATATCCTGGCGGCCGGCAAGACGCCCACTCAACTGGCGCGCGAGATCGAACAGAGGCTGACGAAATTCGTTCAGGAACCGAACGTCACCGTGATTGTCCGCGGCTTCATCGGGCCGTCCGACCGGCAGGTGCGGGTAATCGGCGAAGCCACCGATCCGATCGCGATCCCCTACCGCGACCACATGACCTTGCTGGATATCATGATCGCCACCAAGGGGCTGACGAAATATGCCTCCGGTAACCGAGCGGTCATCATCCGGATCGATCCCGACGGTAAACAGCAATCCATCAAGGTACGGCTGAGCGACCTGATCAAGGACGGCGATATCAGCCAGAACATCGAAATGAATCCCGGTGATACGCTGATCGTGCCACAAACCTGGTTCTGAGGGACGGGCCGTCATGGATTCAGTGCGCCTTCTGCTATCCCAATACCTGCGCGCGGCCTGGCGCCGCCGCTGGATGGGCGTGATCATCGCCTGGTTGGTGTGCGGCGTCGGCTGGGTCGCGGTCTATACGATTCCGAACATGTTCGAATCCGGCGCCCGGTTGTTCGTCGATGCGGATGCCGTGCTGACCCCCTTGCTGCGCGGCCTTGCCGCCGATTCGGCGCCGACCACACAGCTCGAGATCCTTCAGCGTACTCTTCTCAGCCGCCCGAACATGGAAAAGCTGGTCTCGAAGACCGACCTCGACCTGACGCTGAACAGTCCGGCGGACCGGGAGCGGCTGCTGACCCGCCTGAGTGCCGAGATCAAGGTCAATCCGCAGACCAAAAACCTGTTCACCATCACCTATCGCGACAAAAGCCCCAAGCTGGCGCACGACGTGGTGCAGACTCTGCTGACCATTTTCGTCGAGAGCGCGACCGGCGGATCGCGTAGCGACATGGAGAATGCTCGCCGCTTCCTGGAGCGGCAGATCCAATCCTATGAGCAGCAGTTGCGTGGGGCGGAAAAGCGGCGGGCCGACTTCCGCGCGCGCTATATCGAAATCCTGCCGGCCGACAACAACCCCAATGTTCCGGCGTTGGAAAGTGCCCGCAACCAGGCTTTGGCGCTGGAAGGCAGGCTACAGGACCTGTTGGTTTCACGCGACGCCCTGAAGCAGGAGGTGGAGAACACGCCGCCGATGCTGGTCGTCGAATCTGGCGGCACCAACGGGCTGCTGCAGATGTCCGGCGCGGTCGCGAAGTCCCGGCTGCAAGAGGCCGAGGATCAGCTTCGCATGTTGCTGTTGAAGGATACCGAGGCGCATCCGGATGTCGTGGCGCAGCGGAAGATGATCGAGTCGTTCAGGAATGCGCCGAAGGAAGGGCCGTCAGCGGCCGAGATCGCGGCCAGGGAGGCCGCCGGACGGGACGCGGCGGCGAACACGGTGAAACGTTCGGTGCCGAACCAGGTCTATGACCAGTTGAAGGTCAAGCTGATCGAAGCCGATACCACCATAATCTCCGTGCAGCGGCAGCGTGACGATGCGGTGCGGTATCGCGACCGGCTGGAAAAGGTCCAGCGGGAGCAGCCCGGCCTGATCGCCGAATATCAGAACATGGATCGCGACTACAACGTGCTGCGGCACAACTACGAGGAACTGCTGGGACGGCTGCAATCGGCCAACATCGCCCAGGCGGCGGATACCCAGGCCGACAAGGTCAAGCTGCAAATCATCGACCCGCCCGAAATCCCGCGCCTGCCGGTGGCGCCGAACCGCATGCTTCTGGTTACCGGCGTGTTGCTGGGCGGCCTGGGTTCGGGAATCGGCTTAACCGTTCTGTTCGGTCAGCTCGACCGGTCGTTCTCCACCGTTGACGACCTGCGTAAGCTGGGCTTGCCGGTTCTGGGGGGCATTTCCGTGCTGGGCCTGATACCACTGCGGCAGCGTTTGATGGCGGCATTTCGGTTCGGCGCCGCGGTGGCGGTACTGGTCGGTGTGTACGGTGGCCTCATGGTCCACATCCTGCGCTCAGCGGCGCTCATCTAGTGGGTTATTTCTTCCGCGACGCCTCACTCATCCAGACCGCCGCATCGGTCACCGGTGCGTCCGCGCCGGCACATGTCTCGGCCAGGGGGATCGACCGGTCATGCTGATACCGAAAGCGTCGCATCTGGTCGAACGGGCCGCGGAACGTTTGCTGCGATCGGGTGCCCTGGAGGATTCGGCTGCCCAACTGCTCCGCCGGCCCGGCGGCGATGCGGCTGACGACGCGGACGGGACAGACGGGGCGGATGCACCCTCGACATTGCCGGCGACCCAGCCCACAGCCGCCGCCGCGGCGTCAATTCGTCCCGCGGCTGCGCCGGCTCAACGATCCACTCTGTTCGCCCCGCCGCCGCCCGCCATTCGGCCGGTTTCGCCGCTATTGGCGGCTCGGCCATTATCGCCCCCTGCCGCACCGGTGCCTGGTGCCCTTGTGTCCTCCGCTGGGCGGACGCCGGCATCCAGCGATGGCACGTCGCCGGCCATTGAACGGCCGGCTACCCCCACTTTGCTGGTGCCGACACTCGCGGCGGAAGCATCGGTATCGGGACCGGCCACCGGGCAAGTTGGCTTGCCCGGCCGAGCCGCGGACTTCACGCCGCTTTCGGCTCCACGCGGTGTCCTGGCTGATCCGGCGGCGGGGATGCTGCAAGGTCCGGTGTCGATCGACGCGATTTCACTGGAACGCGCCGGCATGGTCGATTGGTCGCGCACCCGCACCCGCATTTCCGAAGAATTCCGGCTGGTGCAGCGCCAGATCCTCCGCTCCGCCTTTGGCCCGGGTGCCGAACCCGGCTTTTCAAACCTTCTGATGGTCACCAGCGCCAGGCCGGGAGAGGGCAAGAGCTTCATGTCCACCAACCTGGCAGGCAGCATCGCCCGCCAGGGCGACCACCACGTCCTGCTGGTCGATTCGGATTCCAAACGCGATTCGATCTGCTACAGCCTGGGGCTGGCACAGGCGCGCGGGCTGCTCGATCTGGCGGCCAACCCCAAGCTCGACCCGGCGCCGTTGATCGTGAAAACCCCGATCGAGCGGCTGTCGATCCTACCCGTGGGCCGCGAACGCGAACGCAGTGCCGAACTGTTCTCGACCAAGGAAATGACGCGGTTGATCCAGAGCCTCGGCCGCCGCTACGCCGACCGGCTGTTGATCCTGGATGCGCCACCCTGTCTGTCCACGTCCGATCCGGCCGTCCTGGCGCAGGTCGTCGGCCAGATTTTGTTTGTGGTGGAGGCCGATCGGACCCAGCGCGACGAGATCGAGGCTTCGCTGGACCTGATCCAGGCGTGCCCGACGATCACCATGGTGCTGAACAAGCAGCAGATCTCGTCTCGCTACACGTTCGGCGCCTATTCTTCCTACTACTCCTCCTGAGCCGACGGTCTGCGACCACGCGATGACCGATCATGCAATGACCGTAGCCCAACCCGACACGTCGCGCTTCGGTATTGGCCGGCTGGGCCTGGTGCTGATGCTCGTGCTGGTGCGGATGGGCACCGCGGTGGCGTTCCCGCTGCTCGATATCGAGAACACCGACGGGGTGCCGCAAGGGAGCGAGCTGGCGACACGGGATGCCCTGGATTTACGGCATCAGTTGCAACTGGCGAACGGCCTGTCGGCCCCGGTTGGCGGCGGTTGGACCTTCGTGCCGCGGATCGACTGGCAGGAGGAGCTGACCGATAACGCCCTGCAGGCCCACAGTCCGCGGCGGGCCGATCTGGTGTCGTTTCTCTCACCTGGAATCGCCATCGCCGGCGATCTGCCGCGGGTGAGGGTGTCGTTCGATTTCGCGCCGACGCTGAGTATCTATGCGCGTACCAGCAACCTGAATTCGCTGACCGAACAGATGAACGGTCTCGGCAATGTCACGATCATCCCTGATCTGGCCTACGTGGATGTGCGGGCCCTGGCCGGCGTGCAAAGTGTCAATGGCGGGATCGGCGGCCTGGGTGGTGGCAGTGGGGCCGGTTCGGCCACCGCCTCGTCGCAGGGAGGCATTCCAAATCTGGCTGGCAACGGCCAGGGCCTCAACAGGAACAATGAGGTGCAGACGACGAGCTTCGGAATCTCACCGTATCTGCTTCGGCGCTTCGGCGATTGGGGGACCGGCAGGCTCGGCTATTCGGTCGATGTGACCCAATCGGACTCGGTGTCGGGTTTCGCGGCATCGCCGATTCCAACCGGTGGCGCCAATGCCCAGACGCTGGTGACGAACGAACAAAGCTTCCATTTTGTCACCGGGGATATCCTGGATTACTTCCAGAACACCGTCGATGCCGAACTGCTGCAGACACAAACCACATCCGGGTCGGGCGTTGTTGACTTCCAGACCGGCGTTCCCGCCCAGACCACGCGACATTCGTCGTCCACCCGGGCGATCTTCACCGATCAGATCAACTACCAACTCACCCGGGACGTTTCGGTGTTTGTCTCGGGAGGCCATGAGGACATTCGCTACACCGGGGTCAATGCCCCATCGATTCACGACCTGACCTGGAGTTTCGGCACGACCTGGACGCCCAATCCCGACAGCCAGTTGACGCTAAGCTACGGCCATCTGAACGGCTTCAATTCGTTGAGCGCCAATGGGCATTATGCCCTGACCGCGCGAACCCTGGTGTCGGTCAGCTATGGAAGTACACTCGGGACTCAGCTTGAGACTGTGCAGAACCAGCTTAATCTGGCGACGACAGGCAGCAACGGCACCCTGGTCAACGGGCAGACCGGCGGGCAGTTGTTTGGCGCCACCAACGCGCTGGGCGTGCAAAACGGCATCTTCCGGACCACGACGCTGACGTTGGGAACCCAAACGGTCCTGGACCGCGACATCCTTTCGTTCAATCTCCTGCTGACCGATCAAACCAGCACGAGTGCGACCAATGCGAGCACCGCGAGCAGCAAGAGCGCCAATGTGAGTTGGCTGCATCAGATGCGGCCCGACATGACGCTGAGTGGCACATTGTCCTATGGCCTGCAGGATCAGAGCACCGGTGCCAGAAATTTCGCCAATCCGGGCAACAGCACGACTCTGGCGGCCAATCTGGCGTGGCAGTGGCGTATTTCTGAGACACTCAGTGCCAGCTTGCGGTATTCATTCCTGGATCGGCAATCGCCGGTCAGTTCCTTCCAGATTTACCAGGATTTGCTGATCTTCGGCATCTCGAAAACCTTCTGATCGCATCGTGTTCCACACATTCTACAAACTAACCGGCCAACCGTTTCTGCTGACGCCCGACGCTCGGTTCTTTTATGGATCGAGCGAGCACAGCCGAGCGATTTCGCACCTGGTCTATGGGCTGGCGCAGGAGGAAGGCTTCATCGTCATCACCGGCGAAGTGGGGTCGGGCAAAACGACGCTGACGGAACAGCTTTGCTCGCGGCTCGATCGCAACACCTATGTCATCTCCCGCGTCGTGACGACTCAGGTTTCGGGCGACGACCTGCTGCGGCTGGCGATGGCGAATTTTGGGCTGGGAGAGACTCAGGGCACCGACAAGGCGACGTTGCTGCGGCGTTTCGAGCAGATGGTGGGCGAGCAGCACAAACAGGGGCGGCGCTGCCTGCTGGTGGTCGATGAGGTGCAGAATCTGTCGCTGGCGGCGATGGAAGAGCTGCGGATGATGTCCAACATCACCGTGGCAGGGAAGGCGTCGCTGCAGACGATTCTGCTGGGTCAGCCACAGTTCCGGCCGATCCTGGCCAGCAAGGATTGGGAGCAGCTTCGCCAGCGGGTGCTGGCATCTTATCACCTTGGGCCATTGAGCGACGCCGAAACGCGGCTTTACATCGAGCATCGTCTGCGCACCGTCGAGTGGCGCGACGATCCGGTATGGGACGATGCGGCGTTCAGCGCGATTCATCGGCATACCGGCGGGGTTCCGCGGCGGATCAACACGCTCTGTTCCCGGCTTTTGCTGCTTGGCGCGCTGGAGGAAACGCATACCATCACCGGCACAATGGTCGATGAAACGGCCGAGGAGCTGGATCGCGACCTTGGGGCGGGACTGGAGCCGATGACGCTAAATCCGCTGACCGGCGTGGACCGGGATGATCTGGTGCGGCGGATCGAAATGCTGGAGCGGCATGCGTTTCTGCAGGAACAGGCGTTCAAACGGCTGCTCAATATGTTGGAAGCCATGTGATGGCCAGTATGCAATTTGGCCGGCCCGGCCATGACGATAAGGCAACGGCGTCGGGCCGAAAGAACAATGGTGCAGTATGCATGGTCCGTCGATGAACGCGGTTCGCAACGCCATGACCGTGGATGTGGAGGACTATTTCCAGGTCCAGGCATTCGCGCATTGCATTGATCGGCGGGACTGGGATGCGTTTCCGCGCCGGGTCGATCTGAACACCAATCGTATCCTGGATCAGTTCGACGCCGCCGGCGTGAAAGCGACCTTCTTTACCCTGGGCTGGGTGGCCGAACGTTTTCCCGGCTTGATCCGGCGGATCGTCGCGGACGGGCATGAGTTGGCGAGCCATGGCTGGGATCATACAAGGGTCGATTCCCAGGATCCCGAAACGTTTCGCCTCGATATACGCCGCACCAGGGCGCTGCTGGAGGATACCGGCGGCGTGCCGGTGACCGGTTATCGCGCGGCCACGTTCTCGATCGGGGCGCGCAACATGTGGGCATTTCCGATACTGCGGCAGGAAGGTTACATTTATAGTTCCAGTATCAACCCGATCCGTCATGACCTGTACGGCATGCCGGATGCGCCGCGGGTGCCGTTTCGCCCGGATGCGGACGGGGTGGTGGAGATTCCGATGACCACGGTGCGCCTGCTGGGCCGCAACTGGCCATGCTCCGGCGGCGGCTATTTTCGTTTGTTGCCCACGATAATGTACCGAGCCGGCTTGGGGCGGGTGAACGGGCGGGATCGGCAGCCGGGGATTTTCTATTTTCACCCGTGGGAAATCGATGCCGATCAGCCACGCATCCCGAAAGCCGGCTGGAAGTCGCGGTTGCGGCACTACACCAACCTGGATCGGATGGCCGGGGACATCGATAAATTGTTGCGCGATTTCGTGTGGGACCGGATGGACGTTGTCTATGCGCCGATCCTGGCCAAAGCCGGGGCGGTCTGAGCGCGATGTCCGTCATTGTGCGTCCGCTGGACAGCGCCAGCGAAGCCGCCTGGGATCATTTCGTGGACGCAATGCCGGCGGGCACGTTCTTTCACCGCGCCGGTTGGGCGACAGTGATCGAAACGGCATTCGGCCACACGACTCATTACAGTTTCACCGAACGGGACGGTTCGATCACCGGCGTGCTGCCGCTGGTTCGGGTCAAGACCTTACTGTTTGGGGATTCGCTGATATCCAATCCGTTCTGCGTCTATGGCGGCCCGTTGGCGGCGGACGCCGAGAGCGAGGCGGCGTTGATCGCGCATGCCGAGGCGTTGCTTAAAACAACCGGCGCGAGCGCGTTGGAGTTCCGGCATCAGGTGGCGGCGCCGGAGACCGATGGCTGGATCGACGGTCCGGATCTTTATGTGACATTCCGCCGCCCGATCGAGTCCGACCTGGACCGCAACATGAAGGCGATTCCGCGCAAGCAGCGGGCGATGGTGCGCAAGGGCATCCAGCGTCAGCTCCGCAGCGAGGTCGAAGTCGGCGTCGATCGCTTCTTCGACCTCTACGCCGACAACATGCATCGGCACGGCACGCCGCCGCAGGCGAAACGCTACTTCGAAGCCCTGCGCCGCGTCTTCGGCGATGACTGCGAGGCGCTGACGGTCTTCAGCCCGCAAGGCAAGGCTGTCTCGGGCGTGCTGTCGTTCTACTTTCGCGACGAGGTCCTGCCCTACTACGCCGGCGACCTGACCGACGCGCGCGAGCTCGCCGCCAACGACTTCAAGTACTGGGAACTGATGCGGCGCGCCAGCGAACGCGGCGTGCGCACGTTCGACTTCGGACGTTCGAAGCGCGAGACGGGCTCGTTCGA
>JAYUEJ010000824.1:0-2863 GCA_043739265.1 Rhodopila sp.
CGCGCACGAATGATCCTGTAATTGCTCGCCGCTCGCACGATTGCCAGCCAGTGGTTCGGCCTCGTCGTCCAAGAGTACGAACCCATCGGTGCCGTCGGCGAAAGTTGCTCCAATCAGAACCAGGGTATGTTTCCCCATATCGTCCGGGTCGGCTTTCTTCAGAATTTGGAACGGATCGATACCGTCCAACGATTCCTGGTTGATGCGAATGGCTCGATACATCTGCCCCGCCAGAAGGACCGGGAACGGCGTCCACACAATTTCGATCTTTTCCAGATTGGCCGCCAACACCGTCCGCACATCTGGCCGCACGCAATCAATATGAATGTGCAATTGATCTTGACTGCGTCCAAACGATGAGTTGATGGCCAACGCAATCGCATCCCGCGACAACGTCGTGCGCAGCCTTTCCTCCACGAAAAACCGAGCGCGCCATGCAGCGTCCCAATAGTTGGTGGCGTTTGGGGCGAGGATCGCCTTGTCCTCGATACCACTGATACGTGCGGTCGGGATCAGCAGGAATTGAGCGACGCCGTTGATGTCCTTCAGGACGGCGAAACCCTTTTCCGCGCCATGCGCCAGTTCGACCGACGCGCATGGCGACGGATCATGAGCGGTCATTTCGCTTGGCACGCACAGACCGTTGACGATCTTCCACAAAGCCGATGGATCGGCGGCGTGGCAACCGGCCGGGGCAATCAGCAGCCCCAGCAGGCACCATCCACCGGCGTGCATCAGCCGGCCTCCAACTCCGTTCCCGCCAGCAGTTCGCACAGTTTCGCCATTTCGGTATGATCCGCATCCGAACCAAATCGCGCCTGGGCAGAAACGATCATCTCGTTGACCATCGCGGACAGCGGTGCCGCGGTGCCGGTTTCGCGGCCGACCTGCATGGCAATGGACAGATCCTTCGCCAGCAGTCCCATCGAAAACCCGGCGTCGAATGTCCGCGACAGCACGAACTGCCTGAACTTCTTTTGCGTCGAGTTGTTCATGCCGGTAGCGGCGTTCAGGACATCGGTCATGACGGCCGGGTCCAGGCCAAATCGCTGGCCGATCAACAGCGCCTCTATCCCGATCAGGAAACCGCCGGTGCTGACCATGTTGTTCAACGCTTTCATTGCCTGACCGGAGCCGACACCGCCGGTTTTCAACACCGACGCGCCCATCGCGGACAGCACGGGCATCGCCCTGTCGATGGTGGCCGAATCGCCGCCGACCATGATCGCAAGCTGCCCGGTCCTGGCGCGCGGCACGCCACCGGACACCGGACCGTCGATCAACGTGCAGCCGAGCGCTGCCACCTGTTCGGCCAATCGTTGCGTAACGGACGGCACGCCGGAACTCATTTCGATAATGATGGTTCCGGGTTTCATACCGGCGAACAGATTGTCGTCGCCGCCGGACAGGACTCGCTCAACGATGACGCTGGTGGGCAGCATTGTAACGATCACGTCCGACGTTTCGGCCAGTTGCCGCAGCGTGTCAGGCGCGAAGCCGCCGACCTGCTGGACGAAGTTGTTTGCCGTTTCGCGGCGCGAATCATTCACGTTGACGGTAAACCCGGCTTTCACCAGGCAGGCCGCCATCGGCCAGCCCATGTTGCCGACGCCGACGAATCCCACGGTTTTGGTCATGATCGCTTATTCCTTGACCGAGTCGATGTCCTTGAACACCTCGGTGGCGATCTTGAACGCCTCCAGGCACGCCGGGATGCCGCAATAGGCGCCGACCTGCATCAGGATTTCCTTGATTTCTTCGCGGCTCACGCCATTGGTCAGCGCCGCCTTCACATGCAGCCGCAATTCCGAGCCGCGGTTCAGCGCGGACAGCATGGTCAGGTTGATCATGCTGCGGGTTTTACGGTCGAGACCGGGACGGGTCCAACACATGCCCCACGCGATCTCCGTCGTCATCTGCTGAAACACCGCATTAAAGTCGTCCGCTCGGGCCAGCGAGGCATCCACGTAATCGCCGCCCAGCACCTCGCGGCGCACGGCCAGGCCTTTTTTGAACAGTTCGCTTTGGTATTCGGGGCGGTTTGGGACTTCGACCATGGTCGTCTCCTGGCTATTTCGACGCGGGGACGCTAGGCGCAGCTTGCTGGACGGGCAAGCGGCACCGACCCGGTTGACACCACCCGCGCCGCCCGCCAAAGCGATCCGCAAGTCCCAGTAAAAACAGGAGACGTCCATGCAGATCCGCCGCCGAACCCTTCTAACGGGTGCCGCCGCCCTCGCCATGCCGCCGATTCACCGGTCCTACGCAGCATCCACCATCAAGATCGGCGTCCTGTCGGACATGTCCGGGCAATTCGCCGAGGCCACGGGTCCGGGCGACGTCCTGGCGGCGCAGATCGCGGCGGAGGATTTCATGAAGCTGCATCCCGAGATCAGGGTGGAGGTGCTGCAAGGCGACATGCTGCTGAAGCCTGATGTCGGCGCCACCATCGCAAGGACCTGGTACGACCAGGACGGCGTCGATGCGATCTTCGACATCCCGCAATCGGCGGTGGCGATCGCGGTCGGCCAGGTGGCGAAGGAGAAGGACAAGGTCGTCATCTTCACCGGCGCAGGCATGGCCGACCTGACCGGAAAATACTGCACGCCGAACCAGGTCCAATGGACTTACGACCTCTGGAGCCACGCGAACGCCATCACCCGCGGACTGGTGGAGGCCGGCGGCGATACCTGGTTCTTCATCAAGCAGGACTACATCTCCGGTCACGCCATGGTGAAAGACACCGCCACGATCGTCGAGCAACTCGGCGGCAAGGTGGTTGGGATGGCGGCGTATCCATTTCCCGGGACGACGGATTTTTCGGCGTATATCCTTCAGGCGCAGGCCAGCAAGGCAAAGGTCC
>JAYUEJ010000825.1:0-2862 GCA_043739265.1 Rhodopila sp.
CTGGCTGGCGGCGGCTGGGTTCATTCAGATCGCAATAACGGTCAAACCGGAAAGCCGCGAGCTGATCGCGACCTGGGCGCCAGGTCGGGGCGTGGAGAATTTCGTTGTTTCGGCGTTTATTGAGGCACGCAAACCATAGCATCAGGCGCCGGCAGTTCTCGTTTCAAACGACCCGACTTTGCCCGATCCGTCATGGCCGGCATGCGGATCGACGACCCGGCAGTAGCCATTGCGGATGGGACGATCCCGGGCGGGAGGATGGATTTGGATCTGTGGGCACGGTAAATCCTGTCACCGACCGTGGTCCTGCGGAATATGCGTCATTTTGTGGCCGAGGGCGTGGACCTGTCCAAGGCCAGGGTCCGGTCCAGCAGGATCACGTCCCCGCCATGGCGCCGCATCACGTTGAGCAGCGCCAGCGCCGGACCTTTAGGGTGTTTGGCGCCACGCTCCAACTGCGAGATATAGCCGACGGTGAGGTTGAGATAGCGGGCGAAGGCGGCCTGGCTGAGATGCGCCTGTTCCCGCAAGGCGCGGATTTCCGCGCCGCTGATGGGTTCCGCGGTGCCGGTCGGACGGCCTCCAAGGTGCCGAACGGTGATCATTTCGTATGTAGCGTCATTCATGATTCCGAGCCGGTGCATGCCCTCGGCCGTTTCAAGAATGGCTTCCGCGAGCCGGTTATTTTTTTCGCCGCCATGAAAAATCTCCCGTATTTCGTCTTCGTCCAGGGCCAGGTCGATCCGCGTTGTGCCAACCGCGAGCCAGTCCGCCGCGAACCAGTCAGCCGCGAGCGCCTTCAGCGATACCAGTGCGTCATCATCAATATTGTCCTGCTCATTCTTCGCGAAGCCATACAGGAAAACCGCGCGGTCAGGCGGCTCTGGGCGCAATCAAAGGTTGAACGATGCGCTGGAAGCAGGGCAGCGCCTCGCATCCGGCGGCGTGGCGGTCCAGCGACGGCCAGCGAATGGGATCGAACAGGCCGGGATGCGCTTCCCGCGTGAAGCGGATCGCGCAGGCCACCGCGATGTCGGCGTGGCCGATCGTTTCTCCGAACCAATGCTCGGTTATGCGTGCGGCACGGTCCGTTTCCAGCGCGGTCAGGACATCGGCGATCTGGGTGCGGCAGCGGTCGCTCCAGATTTGCGAGGTTTCCTTGTGGAGGATGCGCTCGTACAGCAGGCTGACCGCCTTGTCGGCGAGCCCGGCGGCCTGGGCGCAAATCTTCAACGCATGCCGGCGTTCGGGGCCATGCGGCGGGACTAACGCGCGGTCCAGGCCCGCGGCTTCGTCGAGCCAGTCGAGAATGACGAAACTGTCGATCAGGGTTTCGCCATCGTCCAGCACCAGGGTTGGAACGCGGCGCAGCGGGTTGAACTGCGCGAGAAGATCGGCGTCTCCAAACGTGGACCACGGGCGGTGCTCGTACGGAAGGCCGTAGAGGTCAAGGGCGATCGCGACGCGGCGGACGAAGGGGGAATCGTATTGGCCGATGAGGATCATTGCGGACTCCGGAATCAGACCGAATGGACACCGTGCCCTGCTTTGTATTCCACATACAAGCGCCACGAGCCCGGCACCGGGTTATTCCCGCGGTAGCCCGAACAAGTTTTCCGTCATGCGGGTCCTGAGCATAGAATGGCTTCATGGATATAAGCGCCCGCTCGCGACCGCCAATCATTTCAGACGTTTCGCTTTATTTTTTTTGCTGATTTCCAGTGTGTAATGTGTAATCGGCATAAGCATGAGCGGGGTTCGCGGGTTGGTCGGGAGTGGATGGTCGGGACAAGCCATACCAGGTCGATAAAGCAATGGAATTCGGTCAAAATGAGAACGGCTGATCCGGGGCCTCTGGAAAAATCAGGAATTGTCGCCCGCTGTGCGGCCAAATCAGGAAATGTCGGTAAGAAGTCCCGGAACGGCGATCAAGGCAGATTGGAACCCCGGTCCCCATCCACTGAAGACCTCCGTGGACCCCTCGGGCTTTCTCCGCACAAAAAAATCCCTGACCTGACATCCACTCAGCAAGCGAATGGCGAGACGCCGGGCACCCATACAATCACCGACCCAAATGCCCCAATCATGCCATTTGAAACAGGCGCGTTCGGCCGCCGCGAGCCGGCCAGCCACGACTTTACCGCATCCCCCACCGTAAGTCGCGCGCATCGGGCCAAACGCCTCGTCTCGGCGCAGGGTGCGTTCCTGTTGGAAACGCCCCGAGCGGAACGGACCGAAGGCGCCATCGCCGCCGTGGCATGGAACACCATCACGACCTCGCTGGGCGGCATGAATCTGTATTTCACCATGCTGGCTCAAGGCAATCGGGTGAAGCAGGCAATTCTCGCAGGACGCACCGTTCTGTGCGTGACGACCGGCGGAGGGCGTCGCGCCAGATGGGCCGGATTAGGTCGTGTTTTGCAATGAACTTATTAGCGAGCCACCTGGTCTGTATCAGCCTTGATCAATGCACGATCGCCGCCCGGGCGGGGTGACAAGCGTGGTGTCCCGGCCAAGGGGAACGTGCAAAGGGGGAACGTGCAAATCGCGCGTTCGTTCAGTCGGTTTTTAGTTTTAACACGGAGGCAAGCCGGAGGACCACGAAGACCACTGAGACTCGCTGTGCTTGCACTTCGGGACCTGAAGGCCCGCGATTTTGGATTGGCGATCGCGGTGGATTGGCGCAGCGGTGGCTTGAAACAGCGGTCCGGGGCTGTTAAAAGCATTTTATGCCGCCGCCAATGGCGGCACTGCGTCGGAGGCAGCGGTTTCTCAGTGGCCCTTCGCGGCCCTCGCGCTGTCTCCGTGCAAAAAAATTCCAGGCCTGACACCCTCTCCACAGAACAACGGCAAGACACCGGA
>JAYUEJ010000826.1:0-2858 GCA_043739265.1 Rhodopila sp.
TCGTGGTTGGAATAGGTCACATCGCGCGCCCACTCGCTGTCGCCATGGCCGCGTTGATCCAGCGCCAGCACGCGATACCGCTGTGCCAGATGCAGGCTGACCAGATCCCACGAATGCGCCGATTGATGCCCGCCATGCAGCAGCACGATCGGCGGCGCGTCGGCGTGTCCCCATTCCAGGAAGTGGAACCGCATCTGCCGCAGCACGATGTTGCACGACCAGTACGGCACGTCCGGCGTGTGCGGAATGCCCAGATCGGCGGCGCTGGCCAGCAGGCTGCGGAATTCGTCCGTCCCCGTCATGTCCAGCGGCCGCGACCCATCGGCGAACAAATTCAGATACATCGTGCCACCACTCCCGAGCCCTTTGGTAACAAAAGCCCGCCCCCTCTGGCTTGGCAAGAGCGGCGTGTTATGGTCGCCGCCTGAACCCCAGACCCGGGACCCTTTCGATGACCCAATCGCCGCTCGACCATGCCCGCCTGTATCAGGACGAACTGTCCGCCATTCGCCGCGATATCCACGCCCATCCGGAACTGGGGCTGGAAGAATACCGCACCGCCGACCTGGTCGCGCGCAAGCTGGAGGAATGGGGCATCGAGGTGCATCGCGGAGTCGGCAAGACCGGCGTGGTCGGCGTGCTGCGCAACGGCAACGGTCAGGCGTCGGTCGGCCTGCGCGCCGACATGGACGCGCTGCCGATCCTGGAGGCGACGAACCTACCCTATGCCAGCCAGAATCCAGGCCTGATGCATGCCTGCGGCCACGACGGCCACACCACGATGCTGCTCGGCGCCGCCAAATATTTGGCGGAAACCCGAGCGTTCAACGGTACCGTCAACTTCATCTTCCAACCGGCCGAGGAAGGTCTTGGCGGCGCCGAGGCGATGCTGAAGGATGGCCTGTTCCAGCGCTTCCCCTGCGACAGCGTTTTCGGCATGCACAACCATCCAGGCCTTGCCGTGGGACAGTTCGTCACCAGCAAGGGGGTGCGTTTCGCTGGCGGCGCGTTCTTCGACATCACCATCACCGGCAAGGGCGCCCATGGCGCGCGTCCACAGGAAAGCATCGACCCTGTCATGGTCGCCTGCCATCTGGCGACGGCCTTGCAGTCGATCGTGTCCCGCAACATCTCCGCTCAGGATACCGCGGTGCTCAGCATCACCCGGATCCAGTCCGGCGACGCCTATAATGTGATCCCGCAATATGCGGCCATGGCCGGCACCGTGCGGACGATGAAGGCCGAGGTGATGGCGATGGCCGAGCACAACATGAAACGGCTCGCAACCAGCATCGCCGCCGGGTTCGGCGCTGAAGCGGTGGTCGATTTCCGCACCCTGTTCGCCCCCGTCGTGAACGACGATCAAGAGGTGCTCGCCTATGCCGACGCCGCCGCCGCACTGGTCGGGGAGGCGAATGTACGCCGCGATGCACCTGCGTCGATGGCATCGGAAGATTTCGGCTTCATGATGCAGCAGGTGCCGGGCGCCCATGTCTTGCTCGGCAACGGCGGCAGCGCCTCGGTGCACAACCATCTGTATGATTTCAACGATGAGGCGATCCCCTATGGAGTCGCGCTGTTCGCCGCGATCACCGAGAAGAAGCTGCCCAAGGGGCTTTAAATTGGTCGTCACGCAACCCGCTTGGGCGTTTGCCTCGGGGTAACGACTGACCGGTCTGGCAAGTCTGGGATCGCGTGATAGGATCGGGGCTCTTCCACAGACCCGGGACCTTTGCATGACCCAATCCCCGCTCGATCGTGCCCGCCTTTACCAGGACGAACTGTCCGCCATTCGCCGCGATATCCACGCCCATCCGGAACTGGGGCTGGAGGAATACCGCACCGCCGACCTGGTCGCGCGCAAGTTGGAGGAATGGGGCATCGAGGTGCATCGCGGCGTCGGCAAGACCGGCGTGGTCGGCGTGCTGCGCAACGGCAACGGCCAGGCGTCGGTCGGCCTGCGCGCCGACATGGACGCGCTGCCGATCCTGGAGGCAGCCGGATTGCCGCACGCCAGCCAGAACCCCGGCCGGATGCACGCCTGCGGCCATGACGGCCACACCACCATGCTGCTTGGCGCGGCCAAATACCTGGCCGAAACCCGCAATTTCAACGGTACCGTCAACTTCATCTTCCAACCCGCCGAGGAAGGCACCGGCGGCGCTCTGGAGATGCTGAAGGACGGCCTGTTCGAACGTTTTCCCTGCAACGCCATCTATGGCATGCACAACCGGCCGGGTCTGGCGGTCGGCAAATTCATCACCGGGCCCGCCGCCCGGTCGGCCGGCGGCGCGTTCTTCGACATCGTCATCACCGGTAAAGGCGCCCATGGCGCGCATCCGCAACAAAGCATCGATCCCATCGTCGTGGCCTGCCATCTGGGTACGGCGTTACAATCGATCGTGTCACGCACCATCTCCGCGCAGGATACCGCGGTGCTCAGCATCACCCGCATCCAGGCCGGCGACGCCTACAACGTGATCCCGCAATCGGCGATCATGGCCGGCACGGTGCGGACGATGAAGTCCGAGGTGATGGCGACGATCGAGCAGGCCATGAAACGTCTCGCGGTCAGCATCGCGGCCGGGTTTGGTGCCGAGGCAACGGTCGATTTCCGGGTGATTTTCGCTCCCATGGTCAACAACACCGCGGAGGCCATCGCCTACGGCGACGCCGCGTCCGAACTGGTGGGGGAAGACGGTGTGCGCCGCGACGGCCCGCCCGGCATGGGTTCGGAAGATTTCAGCTTCATGATGGAGCAGGTGCCCGGCGCCCACATCAACCTTGGCAACGGCGACAGTGCCGCATTGCATAATCATCGGTACGATTTCAACGACGAGGCAATTCCCTATGGCGTC
>JAYUEJ010000827.1:0-8550 GCA_043739265.1 Rhodopila sp.
GCCGATCCGAACCCGCCCGGGCCGCCGCAGCGTCACGATCCAGTCGTGCAGGTGGCAGGTCAGCGCCCCCAGATAGAAGAACGTTCCGGCTCCGGTGAAGCTCAATTTGATCCCGAACACAGCCTTCGCCAGCGACGCCGCGGCCGAAAACCCAACCAGCGCCACCAGATCGATCCGCCACCCCGCCCCGGCAAACCTGGCGACCGCAAAGAAAACGATGTAGATCAGCACTTCGGCCGACACACTCCAGGATGGACCGTTAAACGATTCTCCGCTTTGAAAACCCCAGTAATTGGCAAACAACACATTCATGACGAAGTGCGAAAAATCATTCTGCACATACACAAAAAACTGGCCATGCCCGGCGAAATAAATCCATTGCAATCCCGCGACAATCAGCAAAGTCGCCAGATGCAGCGGATACAGCCGGGAAAACCGCAGCATAGCGAACCGTCCGAACGACAGTCCGCCGCGGCCGATCGATGCGCCGTATTTCCAGGTAAAAATGAAACCGGACAGGCACCAGAACAGCTCCACCCCCTCATAGCCGTAACTGTAAAACGGCGCCAACAGCCAATACAGCGGCATAAGTTGCCAGTCCGGTAAAGTTTCCACCGGTCCTACGAACAGAAAATGCTGATAATGCCACACCAGCACGCCCACGGCCGCCAGGAAGCGCAGCAGTTCCAGCCCGATCAGCCGTCCCCCGACGTCCCGCCGCATCCGTTACACCGGCAGACGAATACGGGCGCGCAAGCCGCCCAGCGGGCTGTCCTCCAGCACGATCTCCCCGCCATGGGCGCGCACGATGTCCCGCGCGATCGTCAGGCCCAGGCCGGTACCACCGGCCGACCCGCTTTCGAACGGCCGGAACACGCTTTCCCGCTTGTCCGCCGGGATCCCCGGCCCATCGTCATCAACGGTGACCAACACCGAACGCCCCTGAGACTCCGCGCCCAGCGCCACATGCCGAGCATGACGACGGGCGTTATCGACCAGGTTGGTCACCGCCCGCCGCACCGCATCGGCCCGCAGTTTCAGGGTCAGGCCGACCGGCACGTCCAGCGCGATCGTCGCCCCCGCCCGCCTGGCACCCGCCGCGACGTCGTCCAGAATGGCGGACAGATCGACCGATTCGGCCTGCTCCGTCCCTTCCCCCCTGGCAAACGCAAGATAGCCGCCGATCATCCGGTCCATTTCCTCCACATCCGCCGTCATCTCTGCCACGTCCTGCCGCAATTCCTCGGTGCGCGGCAGCATCGCCAGCGCCAGGCGCAGCCGCGTCAGCGGAGTCCGCAGATCGTGCGAAACGCCGGCCAGCATCTCGGTTCGTTGCGCCAGGAACCGGCGGATACGCTCCTGCATGCGGTTGAACGCGGCGCCCGCCTGACGCACCTCGGCCGCGCCCTCCGGCCGAATCGCCGGCACGTCCCGGCCCATGCCAAACGCCTCGGCCGATCGCGCCAGACGCCGAATGGCGCGCACCTGGTTGCGCATGAACAGCGCGGCGATGCCGAACAGCAACAGCGCGGACCCGACCAGCCAGCCAACGAACAGAAACACCGTTCCGATCGCCAGACGCTTGCGCGGTGCCTCAACGTCCAGCACCCCGTCCGGAAGCTGCAACCGGATCAGCACTGACCGAGGGTCGGACGTCCAGTCCATGTCGAACGGAACCTTGAATTTATCGGTCAGCGCGGCCGCCAGATCGTCGTCCATCGGGCCGAGGACGTTTTTCCGCTCATGCGGCTCCAGCACCGCGCCGGGCTCCATCTTGATGCCCAGGGTGAATTGGTCACGCGCCATTTGCAGCGCCCATTCCCGGTCGGCTTGCGACTGGAACTGGCGCATCAGCTCGACGGTATAGTAAATTTCCCCCGCGATGGCGCTCGACAGGCGCCGCGACACGATCCCCAGATGGTTGCCGTAGAACAGTTGCAGTGCGATCGCCTGCACCAGGACCAGCGGCACCAGCATGATCAGCAGCGTGCGCCCCAACAACGACCGCGGCATGAAGCGCTTGATCCCCAGCGTCACGGCGCGGACGAACGGGATCGGGACGCGCGCGTGCATCTCAGGCGCCGGGTTTCAGGATGTAGCCCCGGCCGCGCACCGTGTGCAGGAAGCGCGGCTCCCGCGGGTCGGCCTCGATCTTGCGTCGCAGGCGCACCACCTGGACGTCGATGGCGCGTTCGCCGGAATCGTCCATTCCCAGGGCTTCGGCGATCTCCTCACGCGACAATACCTCATTGGGTTTGCGGGCCAGCGCGGTCAGCAGCGCCGATTCGCCGCCGGTCAGCCGGATCGGGCCGCTGGCATCGCGTAGTTCGCCGCGCTCCGGATCGAATTCCGCCTCCCCCATCCGCACCGGCCCGGTTGGCGCTTCGATCGCCGGGGCCGGCGGCGCCCGTCGCAGCAAGGCGCGTATCCGCAGCACCAATTCCCGCGGTTCGAACGGTTTGCCCAGATAGTCGTCGGCCCCGGCCTCGAACCCGGCGATACGGTCCTCCGGCGCCCCACGCGCGGTCAGCAGCAGAATCGGCAGATCGTGCTGCTGTTCGCGACGCAGCGACTCGGTCAGATCCAGCCCGCTTTCGCCCGGCATCATCACATCCAGCACCATCAGATCCGGGTCGATCGCCCGTAATTGGGCCCGCGCCTCGGCCGCGTCCGCAGCGGTCGTGACACGGAAGCCTTCGCCGGTCAGATACCGCGCGAGGCGCTCCCGCAGGCGAGGGTCGTCCTCGACAACCAGGATGTGGCACTCATCGGGCATGGACTAGGCATCCTCCGGCGAACCGGTACCATCCATATAGGCGCGCGCGCCCTTGTCCATCATGGCGCGCATGATCAGGCGGAATCCCTGCACCGCCTGCGGGCCGGAGGCATGATAGGCCTGAGCGATCCTGTCGCGCTGGGCGGTGAACAGACGGTGCTCCAGCGCCTGGCCTTTGTCGGTCAGGGTCAGCAGGCGCAGGCGGCGATCTTCAAACCCCGGCGCCTGGCCCACATAGCCCCCGTCCACCAGCGCGTTCAGCACCCTGGCCAAGGACTGCTTGGTGATGCGCAGGATCGCCAGCAGCGCCGACACCGTGACCCCCGGATTGCGTCCGATAAAATGCAGCGCCCGATGATGCGCTCGGCCAAACCCCAGTTCCTCCAACACCGTATCGGCGACGCTGGTGAAATCGCGGTAGGCGAAGAACAGCAGATCCTGGAAGGCACGCATCTCAGGGTCGCTGAGATCGACAACCGGCGTCGGCGGCGGCAGCCTGGGCGGCGGCGTGAACCGGTCGGCATTGGCGTAGCGGGGTTTGGCTTTAAGCATACCTGATATTCGATCCCGAAATAGGTCAGTAGTATTGACTTAATATGCGGCTGCGTTCTAAGTTCACGACGCTGCACGCAACAAAATGACGGAGAAGCCGGCCATGGCGTTACTTCCTTTCGATGACCGCGACGGCTGGCTTTGGTTGGACGGGTCCCTGGTTCCCTGGCGAGATGCCAGGCTGCATGTTTTATCGCATGGTTTGCACTATGCCAGCGCGGTCTTTGAAGGCGAACGCGCCTACGCCGGAAATATTTTCCGCCTGCGTGACCATTCAGACCGCCTGATCAACTTCGGCCGCATCCTCAACTTTGAAATCCCGTGGTCCGCGGAACAGATCGATGCCGCCAGCGCCGCGGTGCTGAAGGCCAACGGGCTGACCGACGGATACATTCGCCCGATCGCGTGGCGCGGGTCGGAGCAGTTGGCGGTTTCGGCCACCGGAACCTCGGTCCATCTGGCGGTCGGGGCGTGGCCGTGGCCCAGCTACTTTGGCGCCGAACGGATGCAGGGGATCCGAGTGGGACAGGCGGACTGGCGCCGGCCGCCGCCGGACACCGCTCCGGTCAAGGCGAAGGCCTCGGGACTGTATGTCATCGCGTCGCTGGCAAAGGGAAAGGCGGAGCAGGAAGGCTATTCCGACGCGTTGATGCTGGACTGGCGCGGGTTGGTGGCGGAAACCACCGGCGCGAACATCTTTTTCGTCATGGATGGCGAACTGCATACGCCGACTCCGGACTGTTTCCTGGATGGAATCACCAGGCGAACGGTGATCGCCCTGGCGCTGCGCAACCAAATAAAAGTGATCGAGCGGCAGATCGACCCAAGTGAACTGACCCGCGCGACAGAGGTGTTTCTGGCCGGCACGGCGGCGGAGGTAACGGCGGTGCGGGAAATTGGGCCGCACCGCTTCACGCCGGGGACGATCACCGAGATCTTGATGAAGGATTACGACCATCTGGTCATGCAGTCTCCAGCCGAAGTCACGCGGATTCTGATGGCCGGGCGTGGCTCGTGACGAATGTGTCAAGGCCGGGCTGGCCCGCATGGACATCACTATAGGCGGCTGGCGGAGAACAGCAGTCTTCATCATCGTCGTGGCCGACCTAAAGACAAATAGAAAAACCCGTGCCGGCACCCGATATGAAGCTCCGGGCGGTAAAGCCCGATACCCCGCATCCGACAACGGATTGTCCGGGACAACCGCATCCGGCCGTGACACCGGCCACCCAGCCACCGCCGCTTGAAGGAGCATTGCGTGACCGACACCGACATCGTGATCATCGGGGCCGGTCTGGCAGGCCTGGGTGCGGCCACCGCAGTACGAAACTCCGGCCGGCGCGCCGTGATCCTGGAGGCATCCAACCGCGTCGGCGGACGCGCCTGGACCGATTACCCCGCGGCGCTAGGCGGCGTCTGGTTCGACATGGGCGCGATCTGGTTCCACGACGCGGAGCATAACCCGTTGGTGCCGATCGCCAGGGCAGCCGGCGACACGCTGCTGCGATCGGACGACATTCGCCAGGAACACACGTTCATCGGCGACCGACCGGCAACCGCGGCGGATCTGGCGGGATTGGCCGCCGCCTGGCCGCGCTATGAAGCCGCCGCCGACGCCATCGTGGCGGCCGAGGGCGACGTTGCGTTAGCCGAGGTCACCCGCCGCCTGCCGGACGATCCCTGGGCGGCGACCATAGAGGCATGGGAAGGCCCGGTCATCTGCACCGTCGATGCGGACCGCTTCAGCGCGTTGGATTGGCGCCGGAATGCCCTGGGCGGCAGCAATCTTGTGCCGGATGGCGGGATCGGGGCATTCGTCCAGCGCCGCCTGACCCGAGGACTGGATATCAGGCTGAACACTCCGGTCAGGCGGGTTCGCTGGGGCGGGACGGGCGGACAGGTCACAGTCGAAACGCCAGCCGGCGCGATCACCGCCGGTGCCTGTATCGTCACGGTTTCCACCGGCGTGCTGGCCTCCGGCGCGCTGCTGTTCGACCCGATCCTGCCGGCCAGGGTAACCGACGCGGTGCAGGCCCTGCCGATGGGACTGGCGATAAAGGTCGCCCTGCGCGCCACCGGCCCCGACCGGCTCGATCTGCCGCCGCATTGTTCGGTGGACCGCATCATCGAACGATCCGGGGAGCCGTTGATGCCGTTCCAGTGCTGGCCGTTCGGCCGGGATTACGTGCAAGGCTGGATCGGCGGGTCCGTCGCTCTGGACCTGGCGCGGGCGGGCGAGGCAGCCGCGATCGATTTCGCCCTGACATATCTGCGCCGGTCGTTCGGCGGCCGGGTGGATCGGTTGTTTGCCGGCGGAGCCTCCCTGGTCACGCACTGGGATGCCGATCCATGGGTGCGCGGATCATACTCTTACGCGGTTCCCGGCTCCGCTCTGGCGCGCGATACGCTGGCGCGGCCGGTGTCCGGCGGCCATCTGATGTTCGCCGGAGAGGCGTGCCACGTCCCGTTCGCCAGCACGGTGGCAGGCGCATGGCTGAGCGGGCAGACCGCCGCGCAAACCGCCCTGGCGACGCTCGGCCAATAGGAAAGCGACGGGAAAGCCCGCCAAAACGAACCTCAGTTGCGTGCCGAGCGACGAACAAATGCGGGCAGTTTGGGCGAAACCCAGTTTATGTAGCTTCGCTACACTCTTCCGCCTCCCGCCGCCCTCAGCCTGATCCTCGATTATGTCGAGACCCATTCGCAGCGGATCGCCCGGAACTCTCTGTCGGTCCGATTCGCCAGATTCCATCCACCTGGTCGTTCGGTGTCATTCGATGACCCGGCGAACCGCTGCCACCAAATTGGCCACCGAAGGTTCGTTGCCAGGCATCCGTCGCGATGCGTCCGCTTCACACGCTTGCTGGAGCGCAACCCAATCGTTCGGCGGGTTTTTCGACACAAGCATACCGCGAAACACCACATAGGCGTCGGTCTTGCTGCCGTACGCCCGTTTGCTGTCGTCGTCGTTCACCCACGCGTAGATGATCACCTTCGACCGCGTATCGTATCGGAAAAACAACCGGTATTGCTGGAAGAATTTGGCGCGCAGCCAGTGGGTGTAATCGGCCCCGAGGGAGCTACCCTGCCGATAGATTGGGTTCGCGGGGTTCTGCGGGATGTCCTCGAACGCCAGCTTCAGGATAGCCGCAAGCCGTTTCGCGCTATTCTTCTTCCTGAAGGTGAGCGGGTCCTTTTGTCTCGCCCTTTGGACGCCGCCGACAACAGCGGCGACCTGATCCAGAAACAGCGGGTGAAGCAGAATCGTCCAACCATTAATCGATAGAGCCGGCGCGATGCCCACTACTCGTCGTCTTCAGACAGTGGACTATCCAGATCGAATTCCACGCCTTTGACGAGGTCTTTCAAATGGTCGAGCCACTCAGCGGTGACGGGCCGCAGGGCGCCCGGCCGAGCCATCATGTCAGCGGCGAGGAAGGAGAGAAAATGGCCAATGACCGGATCGGCTTCGACCACCTCTTTTCGAACCAGGCTGACCTGGCCGCTGTCTTCGAGCCGATAAACGATACCTCCGGAATTTTCGACCTTTAACGCTTTGCGGATCGCCGCCGGGACGGTCGTCTGCCCTCGCCTGGTGATGGTCGCCTCGACTTCCAAAACAATCATACCAGCCTCCGAATTTACAATGCAATTGCCTTACAGTAAGGCGTTTGCATTGCATTTTCAAGCTTGATATCGGGGCCGCCTCTAACCGCCCCGCGCCTCCTTCGTCATACGCACCAACTCCCGCCGCACATCCCCGGCATCCTTGACCGGCTGAGACCACGCGAACCGGACCACACGCTCCTCCTGTGCCAGATCGAAACCATCGACATCCGCGGTCACCATCCGCCAGTCCCCCGAAGACCCCGCGATCGCGGCCAGCGCGTCCGGATGATCGCGGTTGCAGTGTTCCAGTATCCCCGGTTCGGCAGCCAAAATCGCCGCCATCGCTGCCCGATCCGGTGCCAGATCGGGCGCCAGAAACCGAAACGCCCGCGCGAACCCGCCCACCAGCAGCCCCGCCACCAGCGTCACCCGCCACGTCGCGAAATCGCCGAAATCGGCATACAGCGACGCATACGGATGCACCGCCAAAAACCGAGCCTTCAGGGCCGGATCATCGACGATCTCGGCGGCACCGGTGACCGTCACCCGAGGCATCGTCTGCGGGTTCACCGATGTTGCGACCCCGCTCAGCATCACCGAACACCGCGGGTCGGCCCGCAAATGCTTTGTATGCTCCGCCAGCCGCGACAGCAGCAGCAACAGCGACCCATCCGGCATGCAGGCCGGGGTCACCAGGGATGCGAACGGATGCCCGGACGCACTGGTGGCCAGACACCCGCTCCGTCCCGCCCGCACCAACAATCGGGCCTGCCGAGCCGGGGTAATAGTGTCCGGCGTTATATTATCTGAATCAGATGCCATATTTCGTTCACCCCCCGTCCGCAATCTGCCACAATCATCTGCTATAACATGCTACCACGGCGCACTGGCCATGAAGGAACCCAAGATGAAGCAGACCATCGCCCTCGTCGATGACGACCGCAACATCCTCACCAGCGTCTCGATGACCCTGGAACAGGAAGGCTTCATCGTCCGCACCTACACCGACGGCGAAAGCGCGCTGCAGGGCATGACCGCCAAGCCGGTCGATCTGGCCGTGCTCGACGTCAAGATGCCGCGCATGGACGGGATGGAACTGCTTCAGCGCCTGCGTCAGCGCAGTTCCATGCCGGTCATCTTCCTGACCTCCAAGGACGAGGAAGTCGATGAACTGATGGGCCTGCGCCTGGGGGCGGACGATTACATCACCAAACCGTTCAGCCAGCGCCTGTTGCTGGAACGCATCCGCGCCCTGCTCCGCCGCAATGAGGCCGGCAAGGCCGAGGGCTCCGGCGCCGCCCCCGGTGGCGTCATGACCCGCGGCGACCTGGTGCTGGACGAGACCAAGCACCAGTGTACCTGGAAAGGTCACGACATCCAGTTGACGGTCACCGAATTCCTGCTGGTGAAGGCCCTTGCCGCCCGTCCCGGGATGGTGAAAAGCCGCGACCAGCTCATTGACGCCGCGTATGGCGAGAACATCTACGTCGATGACCGCACCATCGACAGCCACGTCAAGCGCATCCGCAAGAAATTCCGCATCGGGACGGAAGAATTCACCCATATCGAGACGCTCTACGGCATCGGCTACCGCTACAAGGAGCATTGATTGC
>JAYUEJ010000828.1:0-2842 GCA_043739265.1 Rhodopila sp.
CCGCTTCCAATAGATCAGGGGCAACAGTCCGACTTGCCGCCCGCGCGCCTCAATGCCACCGTCTCCATACCGGCATCCAAGCCGACATCCGGGGAGATAACCACCATGCCCACACCAACCCGCCGCCCGTTCGGCACACTCCTGCTTGCGGCGCCGCTGGCCCTCGCGATCCTGTCCGCCACCGCCGCCGCTGCCGCGCCCAACTTCGTGGTAGCGTGGGCCGCCTCGGCGCAAGGTCCTTACCCGGTTGGCAACGCCACCGCGCAGCCGGAGCTGCGATTCGCGTTCCCCGACGCGGCAACAGGCGCGTCCGACCAATCGTTTCGCCTGATCGTGCGACCGGACATCTGGGGCAAGCAGGCGCGCATCCGCCTGTCGAACGCCTTCGGCACCCGGCCTGTCACCTTCGACACCGTCTATATCGGCTTGCAGCAAAGTGGCAGCGCGATCCTGGCCGGCACCAATCGCCCGATCGCCTTTGGCGGGAAGGCCAGCGTCACGATCGCCGCCGGCAAATCCGCCGTCAGCGATCCGGTGTCCCTGCCGTTCGCCGCCAACCCCAACGACAGGATGCTGACCGGGCGCCGGCTGTCGGTTTCCTTCCATGTCGCCGGCGACAGCGGCCCGGTGACCTGGCACGCCAAGGCACTCGGTACGTCGTATATCAGCCCGCCCGGCAGCGGCGCGCAGACAAAAGATGAGGCGGAGAAGGCGTTCCCGTATTCCTCCACCTCCTGGTATTTCCTCGACGCGGTCGATATGACCGCGCCCGCCGGCACCAAGGCGATCGTGGCATTCGGCGATTCGATCACCGACGGCACCGCGTCCACCATCAACGGCGACGACCGCTGGCCGGATGTCTTTGCGCGCCGGGTGCATGCGCTGAAAGGCGGGCGGTATTCCGTGGTCAATGCCGGCACCGGCGGCGGCCGGGTCATCGGCCCGACCGACTATGCGGCAAAACCGTTCGCCGGCGGCCCGTCGGCGATCGACCGGCTGGATCGCGACGTGATCGGCCTGTCCGGCGTTGGTTCGGTTGTCTGGCTGGAAGGCATCAACGATTTCGGCAACGCCGGCGCTACAGCCGAGGAGGTCGAAACCGGCGTGCGCGCTGTGGTGAAACGGCTGCGCGCGGGCATCCCGGGGGTGCGCGTGTTCATGGCGACTCTGACGTCTTCGCTGAACAGCACCATCAGCGGTTACGGTGGGGCGGCGATCGATGAAAAGCGACAGGCCTACAACAAATTCATCCGCACATCGGGGATTTTCGATGGGGTGATCGACTTCGATGCGACCACCGTCGATGCCAAAACGGGGGAGCTGAAGGCGGAGTTCCAGCCGAACTCCTCCACCGGCGGGCCGGGCGACAAGCTGCACCCAAACCGGGCGGGCTATATGGCGATGGGACTGTCGATCGATCCGAAGCAGGTGGTGGGGAAGTAGGCGATTGGAGTCGGCCGCGGGCTATTGCCGCCAGGCCGCGTCCGGCTCCAGCGCGTGCAACACCGCCCGGGGATCACGCTCGATGACACGCAAATACGCAAACGCGGCCGCATCCGGTTGACGCCGGGCTTGTTCCCAGTCACGCAGAGTACCGAGCGGAATGCGGAATCGCCGGGCGAATTGAGGCTGCGACAGTCCCGTCGTTTTGCGGACATATTGCACACGAACGGATGTGGCCTCGGCGTCGGTCAGCGGCTTGGCAGCGTCCGGGTCCGCCGCATTCTGCCGCTCGATGTCCGCGTCCGTCATCGCCCGCACCCGGTGCCAGTCAACCGACCGTTCGATCTCCTGCAGTTTCGATGGGGTGATCGTCATCCGCGTCATTCGTCTTTCAACCATCGCCGCACCTCCTTTTCTCGAATGCGTTGGACACCGGGGATGCGTGTTACGCCGCCGCGCATCGTGTAGGTGCAGGCAAACCAAAGACCCTCGACCTGTCCGAACGCTTTCATACGGGCCTCGCCGTACGCGCGCCTGGTATCCGCAACCTCACCTATGGCGTTCGCAAGCACCACCGCACCCTGGCGAAACGTCCTCGGTTCCCCCACATTCAACGGAAACCATAAGGGACTGCCCGTGACCCAGGCCTGGCTCAACCGCATCGGTACGGCGGTCCCTCCGCATGACATCCACGCAGCCTTCGTCGAATTCGGCCGCGACACCCTGACCGACTGGCACAAGCGGATGCTGTTCGACCGGATGGCGAAGCTGTCCGGCATCCAGCACCGCTACGCGATCTTTGAACCGGGGCCAAAACCGCGTGACACGATGCTCGACACCACCGGCTTCTATCGCCGTGGCGCGTTTCCCTCCACCGCCGCCCGCATGGCGTTGTATGAACCGCACGCAATGGAACTCGCGATGCACGCCGTGCGGGCGCTGGACGCCGACCCGGCCGGCATCACCCATCTGATCGTCGCGAGCTGCACCGGCTTTTCCGCCCCCGGCCTCGATTTCCAGATCATGCGGGCGGCCGGGCTGGCGGACAGCACCCAACGCACCATCGTCGGTTTCATGGGCTGTTTCGCCGCCGTCAACGCGCTGAAACTCGCCGACCAGATCGTCCGCGCCGACGCCGCCGCTCGGGTCATGGTGGTAACCCTGGAGTTGTCCAGCCTGCACCTGCAGGAAGATTTCCAGGACGTGCCGAAGATGCTGAGCTTCCTGCTGTTCGCCGATGGCGCCGCCGCCGCCCTGGTCACCGCCGAACCCGGGGGCATCGCGCTGGGTCGCTTCCAGGCGACGGTGATCCCGCGCAGTCACGACCTGATCACCTGGCACATCGGCGACACGGGGTTTCAAATGCACCTGTCCGGTCAGGTTCCCGGGCGGATTCGCC
>JAYUEJ010000829.1:0-8524 GCA_043739265.1 Rhodopila sp.
CTGCTGGTCGATGGTGCATGGGCCGTAAGCGGCTATCCTGATATGAGACCATTTCGCGGCCCGATTGGCTGGAATCAAAGGACAGAAACATGAACGACGTTGTGGTGCGGCGTGACGGCGGTGTGGCGACCGTTTCGATCAACAATGCGGCGCGGCTGAACTGCCTGGGCCTCGCGCAGATAACGGCGTTCATCGACGCCGTCACCGCCCTGGCCGACGATCCGGATCTGCGGGTGCTGATCGTTACGGGAGAGGGCGACCGCGCCTTTATGGGCGGTGCCAATCTGCTGGAACTGGGCGAACTGAATCCAGCCCGGGCACGCGACTTCCTGGTGCTGGTCCATCGCATGTGCAAAGTCCTGCGTGACCTGCCCGTGCCGGTCATCGCGCGTGTCAACGGCTACTGCCTGGGCGCGGGGCTGGAGGTGATGGCCGCCTGCGACATGCACATCGCCAGCGACAACGCGGTGTTCGGCATGCCGGAGGTCAAGATCGGGCTGCCGTCAGTGGTCGAGGCGGCGTTGCTGCCGCAATTGATCGGTTGGGGACGCACGCGCCTTCTGCTTTACACCGGCGACAACATCGACGCTCGGACGGCGCTGGAATGGGGCCTGGTGGAGAAAGTCGTTCCGGCTGCCGATTTGGATGCGGCGTTGGGCGAGTGGGTGAAGTCGATCGTGGAGTCCGGCCCGAAGGCGATCCGGTTGCAGAAGGAACTCATCCGCGAATGGGAAGCGATGCCAGTGAATGACGCGGTGCAAGCGGGCATTCGTAGTATATACCGGGCGTATCAGTCGGATGAGCCAACGCGGATGGTTGGTGAGGCGATCGCGCGGTTAAAGGCCCGTAAGGGGAACTGAAGCGACTCCGCTGTCATTGCGACGAGGCATGGATTGCTTCGTCGCCATGCTTCTCGCAATGACAATGGGCCGGCTAAACCAGCCGCCACTGCACCAACGTAAATGTTTCATGATGCTCGAACACGGCTTCGACCGCCGCGCCGATCGGCACGTCCTGTTTCGGATCGCCCAGCAGATTTCCCACCATCCGCACCGTGCCGGCGTTCGGCAGTTCCACCAGTGCGGCGATGTACGGCCCATGCCCATTCAGGGCCGGATGCACCGGATGCCAGATGCGCTGATAACTATAGATCGTACCGCGTCCTTCGACCTGCCGCCAGTCCAGATCGAAGCTGTTGCAACGGTGGCAAATCCATTCCGGCCCCCACTGCCAGTGATTGCAGCCTTTGCAGTATTGGATGAACAGTTTGCCTTGACGCGTGCCTTCCCAATACGGCGTGGATAGTCCATCGGCGCCGGCGGACGGGGCGGGCAGGCCCTCGGGTAGATACGACATCACAACGTGGCCTCCGAACCCAGGATCAAGGAACTGACAGGTGTAACCATCGGGCCGCCGATGACGATGACGGCGTCGTTTTTGGGTGCCTGATTGACCGCCGTGCCCCTGATCTGGCGCACCGCTTCGTTCACCAGTTCCAGACCGTGCATGTAGCACTCGGCCAGGTTTCCGCCGCTGGTGTTCAACGGCAGTTTGCCGGACGGGGCGATCAGGTTCTCCAATCGCAACAGATCGTTGGCTTCCTCGGGCGCGCAAAAGCCGTGCTCCACCAGGCTCATGAGCACGCCGCCGGTGAAATTTTCGTAGCACTGCACGACGCCGATGTCTTTCGGCCCCAACCGAGCCATGTCGTACAGGTTGGGGGCGACGGTCGCGAAGTGGGAACTGGGGTAGTTTGGCGCGTTGTGGACCGGCGCGGCGCAACGATGGTCGGACCCACCGGCGACACCCAGTAAATAGCTGGGTTTGTGCGGCAAATCTTTTGCCCGATCCGCCGGCATAATGATAACCGCGGCGGCGCCGTCGTTCTCCAGACAGCAATCGAACAAATGAAACGGTTCCACGATCCAGCGCGAGGCATCGTATTTTGCTTCATCCAACGGCCGTCCATACATCACGGCGCGTGGATTGGTCTGCGCATGGTGATAGGAGGCCAGGGAGATCGCCCGCAGAGCGTCCTGCTTCACGCCATGGTCGTGCATGAAACGCACCACCTTCATGACGAATTTTTGTGCCGGCGACATCACGCCGTAGGGGATGGTGAACGCATCGTCTCCCGATGCCAGCGGCGCGCCCGTACCGCGACCAAACCTGGCGAACTGGCCTTGCGCCAAAGCGCGGAACGCGACGACGCAGTTGGCCATGCCGGTGGTTACCGCCGCCGCCGCGTTGCCGATCGCGGCCGCGACTCCGCCGCCTCCGCCGCCCCATTGCATGTTGGAAAAGCGCAATTCCTTGGTTCCCAGCGCGGCTGCCAGGCGGGATGGATCGTTACGGTCATTGGAATAGGATGCAAAGCCGTCGATATCCTTTGGATCGATGCCGGCATCTTTCGCTGCCGCAAGGATAGCTTGCAGCGCCAGCCTGAACTCGCTGTCGGGGGATTGCCCGTGCTTGTAATAGGGCGTTTCGCCGATGCCGGCGATCACGACTTGTCCGCGTAAGGTTCGTTCTGCCATTTGGTGCGTCTCCTGCCGCAAGTCTGCACTGGCTTTCGCGATATGGCCAGGGTGCCTGTTCCTATATTTGCGCGGAACCATGCTATGATAGGGAACAGCGGGCCTGACCACGAAGTTTGGGTCGCGAACAGGGAGGCAGGGGATGAACGCACCGGTCGGGTTTGATCCGCGTGAAGACGCCTACGCCACGCCGATCGAGCGGATCGACGTCAGCAATCCTCAACTTTATCAAGATGATACCTGGCGGCCCTATTTCGAGCGTCTGCGGCAGGAAGACCCGGTTCATTGGTGCGAGAACGGCATATACGGTGCGTTCTGGTCGATCACGCGGTACCGCGACATCATGGCGGTGGATACCAACCACGCGGCATTTTCATCCGATGCGCTGATGGGCGGCATCGTGTTGCGCGACCTGCCGATGGATTTCCGCAGGCCGAGTTTCATTTCCATGGATCCGCCGAAGCACGACGCGCAGCGCAAGATTGTAGCGCCGATCGTGGCGCCGATGAATCTGGCGAATCTGGCTGGTACGATTCGCGAACGCGTCGGGCGCATCCTGGACGACTTGCCGCGTGGCGAAACGTTCGATTGGGTCGATCGGGTCGCGGTCGAACTGACCACGCAAATGCTGGCGACCTTGTTCGATTTTCCATTCGAAGAGCGAACGAAACTAACGTATTGGTCCAATGTCGCCACTGTGAATACCCGCGCCGGCACGGAAATCGATTCGGAAGCCAAGCGCAACGAAGTTCTGGACGAGGCAGTCGCATACTTCACCGAACTCTGGCATCAGCGGGCGAAGCAGCCGCCGCGGCCCGACCTGATCTCTATGCTGGCGCATGGCGAAGCGACACGCGACCTGCCGTCGCGTCCGCACGAATTCATGGGCAACCTGTTGCTGCTGATCGTCGGCGGCAACGACACCACGCGGAACTCGATCTCCGGCGGCCTGCTGGCGTTGAACAAGCATCCCGACCAATACCGCAAGCTGCGCGAAAATCCCGCGTTGGTGACAGGCATGGTGCCAGAGATCATCCGCTGGCAGTCGCCGGTGATCCATATGCGGCGTACCGCGTTGCAAGATACCGATGTTGCCGGCAAGACGATCCGCAAGGGTGACAAGGTGGCGATGTGGTATCTGTCTGGCAATCGCGACGAGGAGGCGATCGAGCGGGCCGACGATTTCATCATCGACCGCGCGCGTCCACGCCAGCATTTGTCGTTCGGGTTCGGCATCCATCGCTGTGTCGGCAACCGGCTGGCGGAAATGCAACTGACGATCCTGTGGGAGGAAATCCTGAAGCGGAATCTTCCGAATATCGAGGTCATGGGCGAGCCGACGCGGGGCTACTCCAACGTCCTGCGGTCAATCGGTTCGTTACCGGTGCGTATTCCCGTTGCCTGAAGGAAGATGAGCATGTCGATACCGTATTACGATTGCATCGCTCATCACGCGGTCCGGCGGCCGGATTCGGTGGCGGCGGTCGATCTGGCGACCGGACGGCAGCATACGTACCAGGCCTTCGATCGGCGGATCGCGCGCCTCGCCGGTTCGTTTCGATCCCGCGGCATCGGTCCGGGTGACCGGATCGCCGTGCTGGCGCCGAACACCACCGATACGTTCGAAGTGCAGTTCGCCTGCGGCCGGATCGGCGCCATTTTCGTGCCGTTGAACTGGCGGCTGGCCAATCCGGAACTGCGGGCGATCCTGGCCGATTGCGCGCCCGCGATGTTGGTGTATGACCTGGAATTCGCTGACCGGGCCGGGGAATTTGGCGACATTGGCGGCATCGGACAGCTTGTTTCACTCGGTCCTGTATTCGAACGAATGGCGGCGGATGGTTTACCTTTGGACCAGCCCTTGGCGGCGACGTTGGACGATATCTCGACCATCCTTTACACGTCCGGCACGACCGGCCGGCCGAAGGGTGCGATCATCACCCACGGTATGAACTTCTGGAACACCGTCCACAGCATGAGCCTGGCCGGCGTCGCGCGCTCCACCGTATTTCTGTGTTTGCTGCCGCTGTTCCATACCGGCGGCCTGAACGTGTTTTCCTATCCGGTGTTCCAGGTCGGCGGCACGGTGGTGATCATGCGCAGCTTCGACCCCGGCGAGGCGCTGCGGTTGATCGGCGATCCGGCCGTCGGGATCACGCACCTGTTCGGCGTGCCGGCAAACTATCAGTTCATGGGCCAGCATCCGCAATTCGCGGAAACCGACATGAGCCGGTTGGCATTCGCCGGTGTCGGCGGCGCCCCGACGCCGGACGCGATTCTGCAGGTCTGGCAGAACCAGGGCACGGTTTTGCAGCAAGGCTACGGCATGACCGAGACCAGCCCGCTGGTTCTGGTGCTCGACAAGGAAGACGCCGTCCGCAAGGCCGGTTCCGCCGGCAAGCCCGTGCTGAATATGGAGTCGCGCGTGGCGGGGGATAATGGAGCCGACGTTCCACCCGGAACGATCGGCGAGTTGTGGGTGAAAGGTCCGAACATCACCAAGGGCTACTGGAACCAGCCGGAGGTGACCGCCGCATCGTTTACCGATGGTTGGCTGCACACCGGCGATGCCGCCCTGGTCGATGACGAAGGCTATTACTTTATCGTGGACCGCTGGAAGGACATGTATATCTCCGGCGGCGAGAACGTGTATCCGGCGGAGGTCGAAAACGTTCTTTATCAGAACGAATGGATTGCCGAGGCCGCGGTGATCGGCATCCCGGACACGCGCTGGGGTCAGGTTGGGCGGGCCGTGGTGGTGGTGAAATCCGGCCGGACGATGACCGAGGATGAGGTCGTTGCGCATTGCGCCGCCAATCTGGCGCGCTACAAGCTGCCGCAGTCGGTGGTGTTTACCGATGCGCTGCCACGCAACGCGACGGGGAAAGTGCATAAGCCGACGCTGCGACGGGAGTTTGGGGAAGGTTGAGTTGGGGACCGCTGGGGATCGTTACGACGAGCCTTTGCAAAGGTTACGGGGCTTTTTCACCCTGATGGGAATCCGGGGGGCATCCGAAACGGGTGCCCCTGTCATGTTGCCATGGAGACTGGCAATGTCGGCGCAACGGGTGCAAACTGTGGCAATGACGAAACGGAAGGGAAGGGGGCATGGCCAAAGGCCTGCTGTTCATGGCGTTCGATTTCTCAACGGCCCATGCGGACGAGTTTCACGACTGGTACGATAGGGAACATGTGCCCGAGCGGCTGCGAGTTCCGGGCTTCCTGAACGCCGAACGCTGGATCGACGACGCGAACCCGCACATCCATGTCGCGACCTACGATCTGGACTCGGTCGGCGTGCTGGCGACTCCGGCCTATCTTGCGGTCGGCGGCGACAATCAGTCGGTTTGGACCAGGCGGGTGATCGCCATGTGCGGGCGCATCATGCGCTTCGAGGGTGAACAGCTTGTCCCGGGCGACCAGGCCGCGTCCGCCGGTGCCGGCGCGTTGCTGGTGGCCGCCATGACTCCGGACCCTGATGCCGAAACGGAATTCAACGACTGGTACGACAATGAACACCTGCCGCGGCTTTTGACCGTCCCCGGAGTCCTTGGCGGACGTCGTTTCCGCGCGACCGACTCCGGATCCGAACGGCGGTATCTGTCGCTGTATCACCTTCACGACCTTGGCGTTTCGCGCTCCGATGCATGGGGCGACGCCGCCAACACCAAGTGGACCGAGCGAATGCGGCCAAGGCTGGGCGATTTGCTGGTACTCCGTATGAACCGCTATAAACGAAAGGTTTAAGTAACGATGGCTATTCTGACCCGCCGCCGAGCCCTGACGCTCGCCGGCACCGCACTCGCTGCCCCCTTGGTTGCCCCTTTGGCGACCCCTGCTTTGGCGCAAATCAAGCAGGCGCCCGGGGTTACCGACAGCGAACTGCTGATCGGCCAGACCATGCCGTATTCCGGCCCGGCGTCCAGCTATGCCCCGATCGGCAAGGTCGAGGTCGCGTATATGGAAATGATCAACAGCCAGGGCGGGATCAACGGCCGCAAGGTCAAGCTGCTGTCGCTGGACGATGGCTACAGCCCGCCCAAGACGGTCGAGCAAACCCGCAAACTCGTCGAGGAAGAAGGCGTCGCCTGCATCTTTCAGCAGCTCGGTACTCCCTGCGCGACGGCAACGCGCAAATACCTGAACAGCAAGAAGGTGCCGCAGATATTCGTGGCGTCCGGTGCGACCCAGTTCGGCGACCCGCAGAACTATCCTTGGACGATTGGATGGCAGGTCAGCTACCAGATCGAAGGCCGGGTGTATGCCCGTTATATCCTGGATACCAAGCCGGACGCCAAGATCGCCGTGCTGTTCCAGAACGATGACTCGGGCAAGGATTTTTTGAAGGGCTTCAAGGACGGATTGGGCGACAGGATCGGACAGCTTGTCGCGTCCACCAGCTATGAACCCACCGATCCGACGGTGGACTCGCAAGTCGTGCAGTTGCACACGTCGGGCGCCGACGCCTTGTTCTTTGGCGGGATTCCCAAGTTCAACGCGATGACGTTGCGCAAAGTGCGGGATCTGGGTTGGAACCCATTGTATATGATCGCCACTGTCGGGTCCTCGGTTTCATCCGGGCTGGCACCGGCTGGCCTGGACAAAGCGGTCGGGCTGGTCACCGGAGCCTATATGAAGGACCCGTCCGATCCGCAGTGGAAGGACGATCCGGCCTATCAGGACTGGCTGGCCTTCATGCAGAAATACATGCCGGGGTCCGATCTGGCCGACATCAACAACGTTTATGGTTACTGTGCCGCGCAGACCGGCGTGCAGGTGTTCAAGCAGTGCGGCCAGGATTTGTCGCGGGAGAATATCATGCGCCAGTCGGCCAACCTGGATATTCAGTTGCCGATGTTCCAGGCCGGCATCCGCTACCGCACCACGCCCACCGACTTCCTGGGTATCAAGCGGCTGCGGTTGCAGCGCTTCGACGGCAAGGCCTGGGTGCCGTTTGGTGAACCGATGGCGGCGTAAGCCGGAGTTTCATCGAAATGAGCGAAGACATGACCCGCGAGGATGTGCAGGCGGCTTACCGGTCCATACAGATGGTAACCGACCGCATCATCAGCCTCGCGGTCAATGCCTGCAGCCGCCCGGACATGATCCGGGCGGCCACGCAGATCGGCCTGCGGCCAGCAAAGGGTCTGCCGGCGCACGAGGACGAAGAAACGACCGCCATGATGTCCGATGTCGCGCTGTTCGAGCCGAACCAGCGCGGCCGGATCGCCTTCAATACATTCTGTCAGGACTCCGGGGCGCGTCTGTCCCTGTCGGAACGTGCGCTTGCGGTCAGGATGGCGGACAGCCGGTTCTCCCTGTTCAGTGGCGCCGAAATTCACCCCGTGGCGGGCGTCTGGCTAGAGGATGTGCTGGATGCGGACCGCCGCCTCTGGCTTATGGATGAGACTTTGGAGACGTCGCTGGTTCCCGGGACGGTCATGGGCATGCGCCTGTTCGATGCGGGCCCGTTTCATGTCGGCCATGGTGTCGTAACGTTTCCGGACGAAGAAACGATCCATATGAGCGTGGCCAGTCAGGAACGCAGGGGACGGCAGCCGTTCCGGCATTCGCTGGCCGCCAGGCTTTATGGCGACAGGGCGCGGGAACTAACACCGTTTGATCCGAAAGACGAGTGGATCGTCAAATTACTGGTGGCCAGCTTGAAGTCGGGGCTGCCGATTCCCGGGGCGCCGAAGGGGCCGGGCGCACCCACCAAGAAAACGCGCCGGTAGCGATCCCGTTTGGGTGATCGAGATGCCCTGGACCACCCGACCGTCGCTTAATCCCATCATGCCGGCGGCCCTGCGAGGCGCGGAGCCACGAAAAGGGTGTTGTCGTGACTCCGGCAACGACCGCTCGCTAAAGCGCGATCTGCCGCCCAATCTCCAGGAATTGGCCGGCCGGCAGATCGAAGCGGTCCGGCGCGCGGACGGCGTTGCGATACATAATGGCGAACAGCATGCGCCGCCATGCCACCAGCCGAG
>JAYUEJ010000830.1:0-2839 GCA_043739265.1 Rhodopila sp.
GACGTAGGACTGGATCAGTTGCGCGCCCGAGAGATGCCGGTCCTCGGCCACCGCCATCAGCGGCGAGACGAGCGGGACGGACTGGTGGCCGCCCAGCGGCTGGCTGAAATCGTCGTAGTCCAGCGCGTGCGACGCGGTGCCGTTCACAAACGCCGCGTCCAGGGCCGAGGTCTTGCGACTGGTGCCGAACAGGGTGCATTGGCCTGGAGCCTCCGCCACGCCCGGCGTGCGCAGCAGGTTGGTCGTGCAGGCCTCTATCGAACCCGCCAGCGCCACGCCCAGCGCGTCGATGATGCCGGTGCGCGCCACGGCGACCGCCTGGGGAGTCATGTGCGCCGGCCCAAAGGCCCGAACGCGCTGTGCCAGCCGCTGGATCAGCGTCTGCCCGGTCGTGCTCATGCGCTCAGCTCTTCCGGCGCGACGTCGCGGCTGTTGGATTGCAGTTGTGCCGCCGTCCGCCCGGCGATGCGGCCGAACGTGGCGCCCGATACCAGGCCGCTGCCCGCCGCATAGTTGTCGTAGAACAACCCGCCGATCATTTCGCCGCACGCCAGCAATCCGGGGATCGGCCGCCAGTCGGTGCCGATCACCCGAGCATGCTCGTCCACCTTGAGGCCGCCGAAGGTGAAGGTGATGCCGCCGGTCGCGCTGTAGGCATAGTACGGCGGCTTTTCCAGTTTGGTCGCCCAGTTGGTCTTTTCCAGCGCCAGCCCGCTGGACGTCAGCCCATCCTTCTGGGACGGGTCGAACCCGTCCGAGGCATGCCGCGCGGCGGCATTGTATTCCAGCAGTGTCTTAACCGCCTGCGGCTTGTCGTCGATGTCGAGTTGCGCCACCAAATCCTCCAGCGTTTCGGCGACGATCGGCTCGCTGGTCGAGTAGCGCGGTTCCAGCAGATGCACGACCTGGGAGTCGAAAATCTGATACGCCTTGGCGCCGGGTTCGGCGAGGATGGCGCGGCCATATTTGGCATAGGTGAACATAGCCCCGTCTTCGCCTTCATCGACGAAGCGGCGGCCACGGCGGTTGATCATGACGCCGTACAGATAGCTGAGCCGGTTGCTGCGGTCGGTCAGTTCGCGCGGCGCGAAATTGCCCCAGTCGGCCGAGATCGGGGTGGCGTGACAACCGCTCCATTGGCCCCAGGGCATTGCGCCGATGGCCAGGGCCATGCGCAGCCCGTCGCCCTGGTTATGCGGCGTGCCGCGAACTTTGGCGGCCCCCACCAGCGGGCCGATGTGCTGCGTCCGCATCTGCACATTCGCCTCAAACCCGCCGCAGCCCAGCACGACCGCTCGGCCGGCAATGTCGGAAATCCCGTCGTCATCGCGCACCCGCACGCCGCTGGCATGACCACGGTCGTTCTGCAGGATGCCGATGGCGCTGGCGCCGTAGCGGATTTCGATCCCCATCCGCTCCGCGGTGGCGAACCAGCTTCTGGACAGGCCGACACCTTCATGTTCGGCGCGCACCACCAGGCCGCGCGCCCAGACGATGCGGTTGTCCTTGCGCACCCCGGTCAGCGTGATCGCCGGCTCCATCGCCACCCGGCCGACGCGGTTCATCCAGAACACCGTGTCTTTCGAATTGTCCACCAGCACGCGCGACAGCACCGGATCGGTCTGGCCGGAGGTGACGCGCATCAGGTCGCCGTGGAAATCCTCCTTTGTATAGGGCTGAATGCCGGCATAGAAATCCTCGTACTCGTCCTCGACCCCCGGCAGCAGAGGGCCGATTTCGCGCGGGTCGTCGAATGCGAAACGCAACACGCCGCCGCTCCAATGCGTGTTGCCGCCGCGCATCTCACGCGGGGCCTTCTCCAGCACCAGCACACGTTCGGCGCCGTTTTCCTTGGCCGACACAGCGGCGGCCAGGGCGGCGTTGCCGGCGCCGACGACGATGACATCATAGGTGGTCATGGGAGAGTCTCCAGAATTGAGGTATGATCAGGGTTACCAGTGGCCGGATTTCGATCCGGCGAGGCGGCGGTATCATCCACCAGACGGCAGTCGCCGGCGTCGAAGGTCAGGGTAACCGAGCTGCCCGGCGGCAGTTGCAGACGGGAGAAGACGCGTACCCGGGCGCCGCCGGCCGCCACGACGTATTCGATGTGCGGCCCGAGGTACATGCCGCCCAGCACGGACCCGGTGAGCCGGTTCAGCGTCGATCCCGGCTCCACAACCGAACCGGACTCCAACCTGATCGCCTCCGGCCGCAGCAAAGCCACCCTGGGTTGGGTGCCGCCGGCATCGGAAAGCGGATCGACCTGGATCGGCGTGCCGTCCGCCAGTTGCCAGTGCCGCCCGACCCGGCGCACCTCCAGGAAATTGGCGCTGCCGATGAAGTCAGCGACGAAGCGGTTCACCGGATGGTGGTACAGTTCCCGCGGTGTCCCCTGCTGCACGACCTTGCCCGCCTGCATCACGATCACCCGGTCGGACATCGACAGCGCCTCGGTCTGGTCGTGCGTCACATACAACGCCGGTACTTTCAGCTCCCGCTGGATGCGGCTGATCTCCAGCCGGGTGCGGTCGCGCAAACGCGCATCGAGGTTGGACAGCGGTTCGTCGAACAACAGCACCTGCGGGCGGGCGGCGATGGCACGGGCGAGGGCCACCCGCTGCTGCTGGCCGCCGGACAGTTCGGACGGAAGCCGGCCGGCCAGATGTGTCATGCCAACGATGTCCAGCGCCCATCCGACCGCCGGTTCGGTATTGCGCTCACCCTTCACGGTCAGCGGGAACGCCACGTTCTGCGCCACCGTCAGGTGCGGCCAGATCGCGTAGGACTGGAACACCATGCCCAGGTCGCGCTTGTGCGGCGCCATGAACACCCCGGC
>JAYUEJ010000831.1:0-8513 GCA_043739265.1 Rhodopila sp.
AGTGGCGCCCGAGTCGGTCGATAAGGCGTTGGAACAGATCGCCAAATTCAACCATACGCTGGAGCCGATCGCGGCGGATATCCTGGCGGCCCGCGAACATGGCGCCTCCGCCGGTGAGTTTCTGACGATCGATTACGCCGGCATGATCGATGGCGTGCTGTTTGAAGGTGGCACCGGCACCGACACCCCGGTCGAGATCGGCGGGACCGGGTTCATCCCGGGCTTCGCGGAACAGCTTGAGGGCGCGCGTCCCGGCGAAATCCGGACCATCAACGTCACCTTCCCGGAGACTTACGGTAAGGCGGAGCTAGCCGGTAAGGCGGCGACGTTCGACATCACCGTCAAGCAACTCAGCACCGAGGTTATTCCGCCGATCGACGACGATCTGGCAAAAAAACTCGGCGTTGACGATCTGGCCGCGGTGCGGGAGATGGTGAGCAGCCGCCAGCAACAGGAATACGACTCCATCTCGCGGATCCGGCTGAAGAAGGCGCTGCTCGATGTGCTGACCTCCATAGCCGATTTTCCGGTGCCCGCGTCCATCGCGGACCAGGAATTCGAGCAGATCTGGCAGCAGTTCGAGGCCGCGCAGAAGGCTGGCACCCAGGACGAGGAAGACAAGGGCAAGGACGAGGATACGCTGAAGGCCGAATACCGCGTGATCGCCGACCGGCGCGTGCGGTTGGGCCTGCTGTTGGCGGAAATCGGCCGGGTCAACGACATCACCGTGACCGAACAGGAGCTGGATCGGGCGATGTATCAGCGCGCGATGCAGTACCAGGGGCAGGAGATGCAGATGCTGGAATTGTTCCGCAAATATCCGCAGCTCACCAACAGCGTCCGCGGCCCGCTGCTGGAGGACAAGGTCGTCGATTTCGTGCTGGAACTGGCCAAGGTCACCGATTCGGTGGTGACGCCGGAGGAACTGGTGAAGGAACCGGACCCGGCGGCGAAGGCCGCCTGATGCTGGAGTTTGGCGGCGGCGAAGGCCGCCTGATCCGGGCGTTTGGCGGCTGCGCGGAATTGCTGGTGGATTTTTGGACCGGCGCGCCTATTTATGAACAGATTCTTCCTTCGACCCTGAAATTTAGGTGATGACGATGCGGGACCGTGACCCAGTTGAGGTTTATGCCAACAACCTGGTGCCGATGGTGGTGGAACAATCCGCCCGCGGCGAACGGGCGTACGATATCTATTCGCGCCTGTTGAAGGAGCGAATCATTTTCCTCACCGGAGCGGTCTATGACCAGGTCAGCGCGCTGATCTGCGCCCAGCTCCTGTTCCTGGAATCGGAAAACCCGTCGAAGGACATTTCGTTCTACATCAACAGCCCCGGTGGCGTGGTGTCGGCCGGCCTGGCGATCTACGACACGATGCAGTACATCCGCAGCCCGGTCAGCACGGTGTGCATCGGGCAGGCGGCATCGATGGGCAGCCTGCTGCTGACCGCCGGCGCCAAAGGCAAGCGGTTCGCGCTGCCGAACGCGCGCGTCATGGTGCATCAGCCGTCCGGCGGCGCGCAGGGTCAGGCGACCGACATCGAAATCCAGGCCCGTGAGATCCTGACGCTGCGCAAGCGGCTGAACGAGATCTACGTGAAGCACACCGGTCAGCCGATCGAAGCGATCGAGCGCAAGCTGGAACGCGATTCCTATATGTCGGCCGAGGAAAGCCGTGATTTCGGCCTGGTCGATGAGGTCGTGGACAGCCGTCCGGCGGTCGAGTCCGTCGATTCGCCCAAAACCTGAGGCGTCTTCACCATCACCGGACTCCGGGGCGGCCCACACCGCCCCGGATTCGTGTTACAGATCAATTCATTTTGGTCGGAACAGCAAGATTCGCCGTATGATTGCAGGCGTTTTCAGGGACTGGCTGACGGTGGTTCTTGTCCCTACCGCCAATAGGGAGTTATCCTTTCCCATTGTACCCCTGTTTTCGGGGGAGGAGTACGTATGAGCAAGTCCGGCGATTCGAAAAATACCCTCTATTGCTCGTTTTGCGGCAAGTCGCAGCACGAGGTTCGAAAACTCATCGCCGGTCCGACGGTCTTCATCTGCGACGAATGTGTCGAGCTTTGCATGGATATCATCCGTGAGGAGCACAAGACGCATCTGGTGAAGTCCCGTGACGGGGTTCCGACGCCGAAAGAGATCTGCAAGGTGCTGGACGATTACGTCATCGGCCAGGACCATGCGAAGAAGGTCCTGTCGGTGGCGGTGCATAACCACTACAAGCGCCTGGCCCACGGCCAGAAGAACAACGACGTCGAGATCGCCAAATCCAACATTCTGCTGGTTGGTCCCACCGGAACGGGCAAGACCCTGTTGGCGCAGACCCTGGCGCGAATCCTTGATGTTCCGTTCACCATGGCCGACGCCACCACGCTGACCGAAGCGGGTTACGTGGGTGAGGATGTGGAAAACATCATCCTCAAGCTGCTGCAAGCGGCCGATTACAACGTCGAACGGGCGCAGCGCGGCATCGTCTATATCGACGAGGTCGAGAAAATCTCCCGCAAATCCGACAATCCTTCGATCACCCGGGACGTTTCGGGCGAAGGCGTCCAGCAGGCGCTGTTGAAGATCATGGAGGGCACGGTTGCGTCGGTTCCGCCGCAGGGCGGGCGGAAGCATCCGCAGCAAGAGTTCCTTCAGGTCGATACCACCAATATCCTGTTCAGCTGCGGCGGCGCGTTCTCCGGCATCGAGCGGATCATCGGCGCCCGCGGCAAAGGGTCGGGAATCGGCTACGGCGCCGAGGTGCGGTCCCCGGACGAGCGCCGCATGGGGGCGATCCTGCGCGAGGTCGAGCCGGAAGATCTGTTGAAATTCGGACTGATCCCGGAATTCATCGGTCGCCTGCCGGTGGTGGCGACGCTGGAGGACCTCGATGAGGGGGCCCTGATGGAGATCCTCACAAGGCCGAAGAACGCGCTGGTGAAGCAGTACGGGCGGCTGTTTGAAATGGAGGGCGTCAAACTGTCCTTCACCGACGACGCGCTGAAATCCGTCGCGACCCGAGCGATCTCCCGCAAGACGGGGGCACGCGGGCTGCGGTCGATCATGGAACAAATTCTGCTCTCCACGATGTTCGAACTACCCGGTCTGGATGGGGTGGAGGAAGTCGTCATCAACCGCGAGGTAGCGGAAGTGCGGGCCAATCCACTGTACCTTTATGGCAAGGAGCGGGCGGAAAACACCGCCTGATGCAACGCGCAACCCTGGAATTGCGATCGCGGTGGCGCGATCGCGGGTTTCAAGGGCTTGCGGCACCATGTTCGGCTGCCATATGCGGTCGATCAGGGTGTGACAAACCCATGAAGGCGTTATCCGCGCCGCTGTCGGGCGGAATTCGACGCTGACTGTCCTTTAGGAGGTCAATTATGACGGAACAGGATCGGCCCGGAGAAAAATCCGGGTCCTCGGAAAAATCTGCTGAAAAATCTGGCCACGGCGAACTGATGGCGGTTCTGCCGCTGCGCGATATCGTGGTCTTCCCGCACATGATCGTCCCGCTGTTCGTCGGGCGCGAGAAATCGGTGCGGGCGCTGGAAGCGGTAATGAAGGAAGACAAGCAGATCCTGCTGGTCGCCCAGAAGAACGCGTCCCAGGATGACCCCTCGGTCGATGATATCTTTCGGATTGGCACGGTTTCCACCATTCTGCAGCTTCTGAAACTGCCGGATGGCACGGTTAAGGTGCTGGTCGAGGGTGGCCGGCGGGCCAAGATCGTCAGCTTCCAGGAGACGGAATCGTTCTTCGAAGCCAAGACCGAACCCATGCCGGATATCGCCGGCGAGAAAAAGGACCTCGAGGCGCTTGGCCGCACGGTGGTTTCGCAGTTTGAGCAATATATCAAACTTAACAAGAAGATAGCGCCCGAAGTTCTGGTGTCACTGAACCAGATCGAGGAGCCGTCGAAGCTGGCCGACACCGTCGCCAGCCATTTGAACCTGAAAATTCCCGAGAAGCAGGACCTGCTGGAGATCGCCAAGATCAGCGAGCGGCTGGAACGCGTCTTCGGTCACATGGAATCCGAGATCGGCGTCCTGCAGGTCGAGAAGAAGATCCGCAACCGCGTCAAGCGGCAGATGGAGAAGACGCAACGCGAGTACTACCTGAACGAGCAGCTCAAGGCGATCCAGAAGGAACTCGGTGAGGGCGAGGACGGCAAGGACGAAAACGCCGAACTCGAAGCCCGCATCAAGAAGACCAAATTCACCAAGGAAGCCCGCGAAAAGGCCGTGGCGGAGCTGAAGAAGCTGCGCACCATGAGCCCGATGAGCGCCGAAGCCACGGTGGTGCGCAACTACCTGGATTGGATGCTGTCGATTCCCTGGAAGAAGCGCAGCAAAATCAACAACGATGTGGTCGCGGCCGAGAAAATCCTCGAAGGCGATCATTATGGGCTGGAGAAGGTCAAGGAACGGATCATCGAGTATCTGGCGGTGCAGGCGCGCTCCCCCAAGGTGCGCGGGCCGATCCTGTGTCTGGTCGGGCCGCCCGGCGTTGGGAAGACGTCGCTGGGCAAGTCCATCGCCAAGGCAACGGGCCGCGCCTTCGTCCGCATGTCGCTGGGCGGCGTGCGGGATGAGGCCGAGGTGCGCGGTCACCGGCGGACCTATATCGGCTCGATGCCCGGCAAGGTCATCCAGGGCATGAAGAAGGCGAAAACCTCCAATCCGCTGTTTCTGTTGGATGAGGTGGACAAGCTGGGCCAGGATTGGCGCGGCGATCCGTCGTCGGCATTGCTGGAGGTGCTGGACCCCGAACAGAATTCCACCTTCGCCGATCACTACCTGGAGGTCGATTACGATCTGTCCGACGTGATGTTCGTCACCACGGCCAACAGCCTGCGCATGCCGCAGCCGCTGCTGGACCGTATGGAGATCATCCGCATCGCCGGTTACACCGAGGATGAGAAAGTTGAGATTGCCAAGCGCCACCTGATCAACAAGCAGGGCGAGGCGCATGGTCTGAAAAAGGACGAATGGAGCATCTCCGAAGAGGCTCTGCGCGATCTGATTCGGTACTATTCGCGCGAAGCCGGAGTGCGGAACCTGGAGCGTGAACTCGCCAATCTGGCGCGTAAGTCGGTCAAGGAGATCGTCACCAAAAAAACGCCGAAGGTCGCGATCACCCGGAAGAATCTGGAAAAATTCGCCGGCGTGCAGAAATACCGTTACGGCGAGACGGAAGCCGAGGACATGGTCGGTGTCGTCACCGGGCTGGCCTGGACAGAAGTGGGCGGCGAAATCCTGACCATCGAATCGGTGCTGCTGCCGGGCAAAGGCAACATCAAGCAGACCGGCAAGCTGGGCGACGTGATGCAGGAAAGCGTTTCGGCGGCGCTGAGTTACGTGCGCAGCCGTTCGATCAGGTTCGGTATCAAGCCGACGCTGTTCGAAAAGCGCGACATCCATGTGCATGTGCCGGAGGGGGCGACTCCGAAGGACGGCCCGTCGGCGGGCGTGGCGATGGCGACATCGATCGTGTCGATTCTGACCGGCATTCCGGTCAGGCGCGACGTGGCGATGACCGGGGAGATCACGCTCCGCGGCCGTATTCTGCCGATCGGCGGTTTGAAGGAAAAACTGCTGGCGGCGTTGCGGGCGGGCATCACCACGGTGTTCATCCCCAAAGAGAATGAGAAGGATCTGGCCGAAATCCCGGACAACGTGAAGAAGCACCTCAAGCTGATTCCGGTGGCCGACGTCGATGAGGTGATCGCTCAGGCGCTGGCTCGGCGGCCGATCCCGATTGAGTGGGAAGAGCCACCCGAGACGCCGGTGGCCACGGCGATCGTTCAGCCGGTAGCAGCGTCGCTGCCGCACTGAGTAAGGGGCGGGCTCTGTCCCGCCGCCTTTTGCAGGGGCCGACGGCCCCTTCCACCCCTTTAACCCGGGTTTGGTGACCACCAGGGCGCGGCGGTGTCGCTCCCTGCCAACCCCCAGGTTCCAAGGCTTGCCCCTGCGCGGGCGGGGGGAAGTCGGCCCTTGGTGGGGCCCGGGGCAATGCCCCGCACTCACTTACTTCCTCCAAACCGCCGTTTTCCGCCGTTCGAGCATTGACGCGGCGGAAACCCCACCAGTAGTGTCCGGCCACTCTTCCGGAAATCTCCTGGAAGAACCGATTCGTGATGTTCCACATTGAGAGGAAACGCCGTGAATAAAATGGATCTCGTCGCAGCCGTTGCTGACGGAACTGACCTCTCGCGCGCCAAGGCGGGTGAAGTCGTCGATGCCGTATTCGGTGCCATCAGTGGTGCGCTGAAAAACAAGGAAGAAGTCCGGCTGGTCGGCTTCGGCACGTTCGCCGCGGCGATTCGCAAGGCCAGCACCGGCCGCAACCCGCGCACCGGGGAAGAAATGCAAATCCCCGAATCCACCACCGTGCGTTTCAAGGCCGGCAAGGGCCTGAAGGACTCCGTGGGCTGATCAGGGTATGGTGGCGCCCTTTTGTGCCACCAATCCCCGCGCGGGGCGGTTAGCTCAGCGGTAGAGCGTCTCGTTTACACCGAGAGGGCCGGCGGTTCGAATCCGTCACCGCCCACCAGTCTGCGTTTGAAACCAGATCGCGATGACCCTGACACATATGATGTCGTCATCAGCGGATTTGATCCGGCGATCAGAGCCACATCAGGTCAATGATGCACGACCACTTTTGGCGATGCAACAGGGGATCGGATCCCAGTATCTCGGTAAGTGATTATTTATCTTCGCGATGAGGGGCGGGCAGCGATACACTGCCGCATTGGCGAAAAATCGATCAGAGACATAGGCTCTCACGTCACCGTTGGCGGGGACAGGCTGACTGTTTTTCCGAAACGTGATGTCGAGATAGATTCCAACGCGGAATCCGATAAAATTAATGACGACGATGACTGGTTTTAGCGACCCGCCATGATCTACGAGCCGACGAGCACTTGCTGCTGGAAGAAGGAAGGCGACGAGTTTGCGCGACGCTATCCAGGAGAGGAATCCTAGTAAACTCGGCCGGATGGCGCGGCTGCGCGGCACAGTTGAAACGTGGCAGACAGTATGAGCGACGCACCCGAAAACTTAATGCTGGTCTATCTCCGTCGCCTCGATGCGAAGCTTGATCAGGTGATCGAAACCCAGCGCGATCATGGCCGCCGTCTGACCTCCCTGGAAATCGTCATGGGTAACGCCGCCGCCACTGAGATGGCCCACTACGCCAACACCTCGCTCCGCGCCGATCGCGTCGATGACCGTCTTGACCGGATTGAGCGGCGCCTCGACCTCAAGGAAGGCTAACGTCCCCTGTCATCCTGGCGGGCCTCCGCAAAACGCAAAATCATCTCGACGGGGATGCGGGTGCCCCGGACAAGCGGAACGCCGTCCATGATCGCGGAGATGCTCCGTTACTGGCCGAACTGGATCATCCGTCGGTCTTCCGTCACGCTGCGTCCCAGATAGCCACCCCATCGGGCGAATCGCAACCAAACGCCCTTGACGCCACCACCCACCCAGCCTAAACGCTCGCTTCTGCCGCTGCGGGAGTAGCTCAGTTGGTTAGAGCGCCGGCCTGTCACGCCGGAGGTCGCGGGTTCGAGCCCCGTCTCTCGCGCCAGCAGCGGCTTCCTTCCCTACCATCGAATTCGTTTTCGTCGGGTTGGACAGATTTCTGTCCTTCCCCCCTTGGCGAACGGCGGGATGGGTCTAATGTTTGCCTCGTGCTGCATCGCGGGAAGGGACAGGCTGACGCTATCGGCGTTTGGCTGGACCCATGTTGCGGTCGGCGGCCACTCGACTTAGCGCGGATCTGACATGCAGCCAGTTCTCTTTGGGTATCTGCCGATCCTGGTGTTCCTCGTGATCGCCGGAGGCATCGCCACCGCCATGGTGGCCGGTTCATTGCTCGCCGCCCGCCAGAAGCCCTATCCGGAGAAGCTGTCGGCCTATGAATGCGGGTTCGAGGCGTTCGACGACGCCCGCCGCCGTTTCGATGTGCGCTACTACCTCGTCGCCATCCTTTTCATCATCTTCGACCTCGAAGTCGCGTTCCTGTTCCCCTGGGCCGTGGCCCTCAAGGGCATCGGCACGTTCGGCTTCTGGTCGATGATCGCCTTCCTCGCCGTCCTCACCGTGGGCTTCGTGTACGAGTGGTGCAAAGGCGCCCTGGAGTGGGAGTAGCAATATGAGCGACTCGACCGTTATGGCCTGGAACCGGGATCACCTGCCGCCCGGTCCCGAACAGGACGCCGTCATCAAGGGCATCACCGGGGAAATCGCCGACAAGGGCTTCCTGGTCGCCAATCTGGACAAGGTGGTGAACTGGGCTCGCACCGGCAGCCTGTGGCCGATGACCTTTGGCCTGGCCTGCTGCGCGGTGGAGATGATCCATGCCTACATGCCCCGGTACGACCTGGATCGGCTGGGCATCATCCCGCGGGCCTCACCCAGGCAGAGCGACGTGATGATCGTCGCCGGCACCCTGACCAACAAAATGGCGCCGGCACTGCGGAAAGTGTACGACCAGATGCCGGAGCCG
>JAYUEJ010000832.1:0-8503 GCA_043739265.1 Rhodopila sp.
TGCGACCACCCGCTGCATGTCGGCATCACCGAGGCCGGTGGGCGGCGCATGGGCACGGTGAAGTCGTCCATCGGCCTGGGGTCCCTGCTATGGGCCGGCATCGGCGACACGCTGCGGGTGTCTCTGTCGGACGAACCCGAGGAAGAGGTCCGGGTCGGTTGGGACATGCTGAAAACCCTCGGTATCCGCCATCGCGGGGTGAAGGTGATCTCTTGCCCGTCCTGCGCCCGCCAGGGCTACAACGTGATCGAGACGGTTCGCACGCTGGAGGAGCGGCTGGGGCATATCGAGACTCCGCTGACGCTGTCGATCATCGGCTGTGTGGTGAATGGGCCGGGTGAGGCGCTGATGACGGATATCGGCGTGACCGGCGGCGGTAATGGGCGGCACATGATCTATGCCGCCGGGAAGACCGACCACACGATCGATGGGGCGTCGATGGTGGACCACATTGTCGAATTAGTGGAGGCGAAGGCGGCGCAGTTGCAGGCGGAGATCGATCGGGAGAAGCTTGCGGCGGAGTAGGATGCCTGTCGTTTTTCGGCATCTCGGTATCCGGTTCTACTTCTTTTCGAATGAGGGAAACCCGCGCGAGCCTGTTCATGTCCACGCCAGCCGATCCGACGCCGATGCTAAATTTTGGCTGACGCCGGCGGTCAGGGTGGCTGAAAGTGCTGGATTTTCGCGTCGCGAACAGGCGGAGTTGGTTCGGGTCGTGGACGCACGGCGGGACGATATCATAAGGGTGTGGCATGAGCACTTCGGCAACGACAGTTCGCTTTGACGATGTGACGATGTGGGTGGAACTGACCGACGGCCGAACGGTCGGCGTTCCGTTGGCATGGTTTCCTCGGCTGTTGCATGCGACGGCCGAGCAGCGGGAGCGATGGCGGATTGGGGTGACGGGCGGCGGGCTGCATTGGGAAGACCTGGATGAGGATATCTCGGTCGAAGGTTTGCTGGCGGGCCGGGGAGATATGACGGTCGCACGACCGGTCGCGGCGTGATGTCATCGTACGGTGGGAAATCGAACGCCAGGCTGCCGTGGGTTCGGTAGCAGATAAGGAGTATATGATGGCACTCACACGGCGGTTTCGGGAAACAGTTGTCAGGCACGTTCAGGAAGACCCTGCGTTTCTTGTGGCCCTCGTCGAAGAGGCCGCACGCAACGTTGTGGACGGGGATATCGAAACCGCCCTTGGCCAGATCCGCGATGTCGTCAACGCGACGATGGGATTCGACGCACTGGCGACCGAAACAAAAATCCCCAAGACCAGCCTGATGCGGATGTTGAGCGACACGGGAAACCCTCGCGCGACCAACCTTTCCGCCATCCTGAAAGCGGTCGGCCGAAGCGCTGGTGTGCGGATTTCGGTTCACGTCGAGCCGGAACTTCAACGCGCCTGACCTGATGGGAAAAGCATTGGGCTTGATGCAACTCGGGAGCGTGCCGCCTGAGGCGTGATCAGCGCACGTAATTTTTGCGCATCCGACGGCGGCGTGACCGTCCGGGATTGCTGCCACCGGTTCGGACACGATGACAACGCCATCGACCCAACCCGCTGTCACGCCGTGCTGCCGGGCAGGGGACCGGACACCTCCACCGGATAGGTCTGTAGCGCGCCATGCTCGTTTGGCACCAGCCAGCCCAGGTGACGCCAAGCCTGCTGGCTGGCATGCAGCACGCTTGTGCCGTCGGCGGAAAGGGAAGCGTAGGCCCCGGCGGCCAGTAATTGGATGCGAAAGCCTACCGGTTGACCGGTGATCGCATCCCACAGGCGGAGTGTGTTGTCCCAGGCGCCGGAGAGCAGGCGTGTGCCGTCGGGCGAGAAGGCGCAGGAGGTGATCGCGTTGCCATTCTGACGTGGCACGGTCAGGCTGGGCGCGCGGGAAGGTAAAGTCCTTGGCGCGCCGACGGCGGTTCAGTTGTTCACTGTGTTGTTGCTTCCGGCGAGCTGAACCCCTTTGCTGTTGTTGCCGATCGTCTGCCTCTGGTTGATGTTGGTCCCCCAGCTCTCGGCCAACTTGGCGCGAATGTCCTTGAGAAGATCGGGATTTGCTTCGAGCAGCGCGTTGATCTGTAGCTCGAGTGCCGCCCGAGCGGGTCCGGGCACCGGGTTCTCCGTCACCGCGGCAAGCTTTGGCCGATCCGCTTCCGGCAGATGTGCGTTCAGCCAGTCAACCACGGCCCGAGCGCCGCGCTGCACCGGGCCTTTACCCGCCTCCACCAACCCATGCGCGGTGACCAGTTCCGCAAGGTGGGTGGCGACCGTCCACACGGTTTTCAGTTCGGCACTCATGGCGGATTCTCCTGTTCGGTCTGGCGTTGGCTGAAGACGGCGACGATCGGCCCCAGCAATACCATGTCCGGTACACGGCCGAGCTTTTTGCATCGTTCCAGGTAGTCTAGCGCTATCGCCCGCATCAACCGGGTATGGGCCGAGGGCAGACGGATAAACGGGTCCGACAGGGTTTCGATCGCCTCCACGTTGGCTTGCAGCCCTTCGCCGCGCCGGTCCATCGCTTCGAGACATTGCGCCAGCACCATCAGCGACTTCGCCAGATCTGATCGAAACGCGTCGGGGCGCTGCGCCGCCAGTGTGCGGTAGAGCGCGACCGCTTCCTCCGCCGCCGCCAGCGCGTCCTCCCGCCGGCCAAGTTCGCTCAGCATTCTGGCGAGGGCGTTGAGCGACGCCGCCAGATCGGGCCGGAACGCGTCGGGGCGCTGCGCCGCCAGCGTGCGGTAGAGCGCGACCGCTTCCGCCGCCGCCGCCAGCGCGTCCTCCCGCCGGCCAAGATCGCCCAGCATGATGGCCACGTTGGTGAGCGACATCGACAGATCGGGCCGAAACGCATCGGGGCGCTGCGCCGCCAGTGTGTGATAGAGCGAAACCGCTTCCTCCGCCGCCGCCAGCGCGTCTTCCCGCCGGCCAAGAGTGCGCAGCATGATGGCCACGTTGTTGAGCGACCCCGCCAGATCGGGCCGGAACGCGTCGGGGCGCTGCGCCGCCAGCGTGCCATAGAGCGAAACCGCTTCATCCGCCGCCGCCAGCGCCTCCTCCCGCCGGCCAAGATCGCTCAGCATGGTGGCCACGTTATTGAGCGACCCCGCCAGATCGGGCCGGAACGCGTCGGGCCGCTGCGCCGCCAGTGTGCAATAGAGCGAGACCGCTTCATCCGCCGCCGCCAGCGCCTCCTCCCGCCGGCCAAGATCGCGCAGCATGGTGGCCACGTTGTTCAGCGACATCGACAGATTGGGCCGGAACGCGTCGGGGCGCTGCGCCGCCAGCGTGCGATAGAGCGAAACCGCTTCCTCCGCAGCCGCCAGCGCGTCCTCCCGCTGGCTAAGGTTACTCAGTCGGACGCTGAGATTGTTCAGTGCCGCGGCCCGCTCGGCAGCCATATCCGGGTGATCTCCGGCAAGGTCATGTAACGCACGCACGACCGCACCTTGAACCTCTACCGCCCGCTCCCGCAGCGCCAGCGTGTGTGCCGGCATGCTGTCCGCGATCTGCATCAGCGATCCGAGAGTGTCCGCCATCGCCACCAGATGACCCAGCCACCCCAAGGCCGGGTGGTCCGCGCTATCCCCAGCGTGATCCTGACAGTGCGGATCACGCTGCCCACCACCGCCGCCGCATCCCGCCCCCGGGCGCGGCCGACGATCGCGGCCTGATCGTCCACCGGCCTGTCATCCGAGGCCAATTGCCACAGCAGAAACGCCTCCCCGACAATATCCGGCCGGATGGCGTCCACCCCGCCTTCCGGCCGGTGCAGCGCCTCGGCCAATTTGGCGGCGATCCAATCCGCCGGCCTGGCAAGCTGCCAGCCCATCGCATCGCGTTCCTGCCGGATCAGCTCAATCGTGGCCGCCCGGTCGCAGCCGCCCTGCAAGGTGATGCACGCCACCAGATGCGCCAGCATCGTCGTGCCGCCGTCGGTATCGATCCCCCAGCCGACCGACAACCGGCCCAGCCTATGCCGTTCGCTGTCCGCGATCCGCATCGCCAGGTCGGTGCCGCCGAGCGCCAGCGCCTGCGGCACGCCGGTCGTCACCCCAACGATACCGGCCATCACCAGAAAGAGCGGCTCGGTTTCCAGCCCCACACCGCCCAGCCGGCGATCGAACCCGGCATCCTCCCCGTGCGGCGGCAAGACCGGCACCGCTTTGCCGGCGAACCCAGCCGCGAGGCCAACCACCTGAACCAGCAATGCCCGCCGATCCGCCGCGCTGTCTAGCGTCGCCAGGGGAATGGGTTCGCCCGGGGCGGCAAGCTCGTCCGGACCGCGCCCCGACAGCCCGCCGGGGCGGATCAGGTCCGACCACCAGCCCAGATTCCGATCGGCGTGCCGCTCCAGCAGCAGCAGACGCAACGGCCCCTCGCCGGGGATCGGCCGGCGGCGGGCCAGCGCCTCCAGCCATGCCCGCAGGATGCGAGCGGAGGCGGACGCGTAATCGATCACGATCAACGTCGGCTTGTCCCAGCGCCAACCGTCCAGGCTGCGAGCGTCGTGGAAGCGCTGCAACTCGGCGTGGGTGGCAAAGCCGGCGGTCCAGCCGTCATCCGCGGCGCGCTCGCATAATTCGATCGCCAGCCGCGTCTTGCCGGTGCCTGCGCGTCCCGTCAGGCAGCGCACCGCCGGCAGCGAACGGGGCTCGTTCAACCATGCACCCAACGCAGCCAGATCGGCATCGCGGCCGACCAGCTTCGTGCCTCGCAACTCGGTCAGCAGCAGTTCGCGCTCGCTGGTCGGGACGGCTTTCAGTTTGTGACGCAGAGCCAATGTCAGCGATACCGTGCCGACCGAGATGAAGACGTTGTCGCCCGCCACCTGAATGGCGACGCTGCCGGCCCCGACTGTTTGCTGTTGACCGGACATTGCCTGTGATTTTTGATGTTCCCAACAGCGTATGGCATTCCCGAAAGGCAAAGCAAGATTTGCGAATACGTATCGACCTGGTGTCGGACACCGCGGCGCCATCGTGTCCCGGCTGACCACATCCGTCTGATTGACGCACGGACTTGTTCCGTTGAGTTTCCGATTCTGATCACAAGTCGTACATCCACCCGGGCCGTTAACGGCTTATTAACCAACCAGCGTATAGTATAAATCGGAGGTTTTTGGAGGCAACGATTGGACCGCCAACCGATCCCAAGACCCAGTTTTCTCGACACTTGCGACTACCTGGGCTACATCTACGGAGAGCGTCGGTGGCGCGATTCAGTCAATCGTCGTCTTTTGACATGGGACTCGCTTCACGGCGAGATCGAAGCGTACGATCTTCGGGGTCGTCATGTCGCGGCACTCGATGCCATGACGGGTGAACCGATCAAGCAAGGACGGAGTGGGAGACGTATCCGTGTCTGAGTTTCGGAATAAGACCGCCTCATTTTTCGATTTGTATAGCCAAGGCGATGTATCGGAAGACGCGATCGACCACTTCGTCGGTGCCTGGCACGATGCCGGCGAGGCGGACGATCGCTCGGTGTCCGAATTCTTGGGCCTGACCACGGACGAATACGCCGTATGGGTCATGGACGCGCGTTCGCTGCCGCTGATCCTCGCGGCCCGCCGAGAGAATGAGCCGCTTCACGACGCCGTTGCCCGATACGTTGCGAGGATGCAGGCCGCCTCCGACCCGCTCGATCGCAGTCCGATCTGGTCCTTGTCGCATTGGGTGAGCCGCCGTGTCTGACGCCAAAACCAAGCCACGGACATTCTTCGATTTGTTCATCGACGGTCAGGCGACCGCGCAGGACGTGGACGATTACGTCACCGCCTGGCACAACTCCGGCGACGAAGAACAACGCCCGCTGACCGAATTCCTGGGCATGACCGAGGAGGGGTGCAACATTTGGACCATGGACCGGCGCACCCTCCCGCTTATCGCCGCCGCCCGCCGGCCCGGCGGCGCATCCATTCTAACTCTGATTACCGAATATCAACGCTGCCTGCGGGCGGAGAACAACCCGATCAACCGCTCGGCATTGCACACGCTCGGGTACTGGCTGCGTGCCCGGGGCATCGATCCAGCATAATGCCTTGCGTCCCACCGACAGCCGAGTAGCGTGCCGCCCCGCGCCGCCGCTATAAAGCCCGGACCAGGACCAAGGACCCAACGTTGACCGCTCTCCAACCCGCCCGCGGCACCCACGATCTGATCGGTGACGAACAACGCCGCTTCCACCGCGTCGTGGACACCGCCCGCCGTGTCGCCGCGATCTATGGCTTCGACGAATGGATCACCCCGATCTTCGAGGACACCAACGTCTTCTCCCGCACCCTGGGCGAAACCTCCGACGTCGTCACCAAAGAGATGTACACGTTTAACGACCGAGGCGGCGAGTCCATCACGCTGCGGCCGGAAGGCACCGCCGGCGTCTGCCGCGCCTTGGTGTCCAACGGATTAACGCAATCGCTGCCGCAAAAAGTCTTCTACGCCGGCCCGATGTTCCGCTACGAACGGCCGCAGAAAGGCCGCTACCGCCAGTTCCACCAGAACGGCACGGAATTGATCGGCCCCGCCGAACCGCTCGCCGACGCCGAAGTCATCGCCTGCGGCTGGGACATCCTGCAGGCGCTCGGCGTGTCCGGCGACACGGTGCTGGAACTGAACACGCTCGGCGACAAGGACAGCCGCGACGCCTACCGCACCGCCCTGGTCGCCTACTTCACCGACCACAAATCCAGCCTGTCGCAGGACAGCCTGAACCGCCTCGACCGCAACCCGATGCGCATCCTGGACAGCAAGGACGAAGCCGACCGCCGCATCGTCGCCGGCGCCCCGACCATCGCCCCCTTCCTCACGGAAGCCGCCAGCGCGTTCTACGAAAAGCTCCAGGAACACCTGATCCGTTTCCGCGTCCCATTTCAAAAGAACCCCCGCATCGTCCGCGGCCTGGACTATTACGGCCACACCGCCTTCGAATTCGTCACGTCCAAACTCGGTAGCCAGGGCACCGTCCTGGCTGGTGGCCGCTACGACGGGTTGGTCGCCGAAATGGGCGGTCCGATGACCCCGGCCGTCGGCTGGGCCGCCGGGATCGAGCGTCTGGCCATGCTGATGCAAGCCGCTCCGCCCGCCCCGTCCCCGGTCGCCGTCATCCCCATTGGCGAGGCGGCCGAGGCAACCGCCATCGACATCCTGCAATCGCTCCGCGCCAACGGCATCCGCGCCGAAATGGCCTATCGCGGCAACCTGAAACGCCGATTGGAGCGCGCCAACAAGATCGGCGCCCGCGCCGCCGTCATCCTGGGCGACGACGACATCGCCAACGGAGTCGCGCAGGTGAAGGACCTGACCACCGGCACCCAGGAAGCCGTCCCGTTCGCGCATATCCCGGCGCGGCTGCGATGAGCCTCGCATACAAACTCGACCGCATCGCCGCCCGCGCCGAGGAACTGCGGGCCATGCTGTCCGAGGGCATCTCCGGTGAGGCCTACGTCAAAGCGTCAAAGGAACTGTCCGACATCGACCCCGTGGTGACCCGCATCGGCGACCTGCGCGCCGCCGAACGCGCCCGGTCCGAGGCGGAAACCATGCTGACCGACCCGGAGATGAAGGACCTCGCGGAAGCCGAATTATACGAACTGAAAGAGCAGATCCCGGCGCTGGAACACGAAATCCGGCTGGCACTGCTGCCACGGGATGAGGCCGACGCGCGATCGGCCATCCTGGAAATCCGCCCCGCCGCGGGCGGTGACGAGGCCGGTCTGTTCGCCGCCGAACTGTTCACGCTGTACCAGAAATACGCCGACAGCAAAGGCTGGAAGTTCGAAATCCTGGAATACGGCGACACCGGCCTGGGCGGCATCAAGGAAGCCACCGCCGAAGTCACCGGCCGCAACGTGTTCGCTCGCCTCAAATACGAATCCGGCGTGCATCGCGTCCAGCGCGTTCCCGCGACGGAAAGTCAGGGCCGCATCCACACCTCCACCGTCACTGTCGCGGTGCTGCCGGAGGCCGAGGAAGTCGATGTCCAGATCCACGAGGACGACCTGAAGATCGACGTTTACCGGGCGTCCGGCGCCGGCGGCCAGCACGTCAACAAGACCGAAAGCGCGGTTCGCATCACTCACATTCCAACCGGCACGGTCGTTGCGATGCAAGAGGAGCGCAGCCAGCACAAGAACCGGGCCAAGGCGATGAAGATCCTGCGCGCTCGCATCTATGAACAGCAGCGGTCCAGCCTGGCCGCCACACGATCGGCTGACCGCAAATCCCAGGTCGGCACCGGCGATCGCAGCGAACGCATCCGCACCTACAATTTCCCTCAAGGCCGCGTGTCCGACCATCGCATCAACCTGACATTGTATAAGATCGACCGGGTGATGCAGGGCGATCTCGACGATTTCGTCGATGCCCTGACCGCCGAAGACCAGGCCGCCAGGCTGGCCGCGGACGAATGAGAGCGGAATGGAGCGAAACACGGCCTGTAGTGTCGCCCGAGCCATCAACGACGGCGCCGCCCGCCTGGATGGGATCGCCGACAATCCCCGC
>JAYUEJ010000833.1:0-2818 GCA_043739265.1 Rhodopila sp.
TCGTATTCGGTATGATCGGGCCTGCCGCGATCCCGCATATCTAGGCTTACCTATCGGACCGATCGAACCCAGTATGGTCGGCAGCCATGGGAATGGCGGGGCTCAAGGAAATCGTCCGGAGGCATCCAGACTGTCGAGCCGAAACCATTGGCATTTTGATCGGCATGCTTAAACCGCATGCGGACGCAAATCGGACTGTAAGCGGCTTTGCCGTGTCGGGATTGATGGATTTGCGAGCCGTCGAGGCAATCGATCCAATACGCGATGCATTCCGGCGAGACTCAGTCGATATCTCGATCGCCGGCGACGTAGAAGATGTGGAAATCGGGCTGGGCTTGAGAGCAAGCCGTGCCACCCCCGCTCCACACTATTCCATGGAGTTCGGAGATTGGTCGGCACCGTCTGGCCTGGATCGAAAACCGGGCGGCATCCCGGTGTTGGCGAAACGCCAGGACGTCGGCCGCAACGATCCATGTCCGTGCGGCAGCGGCAAGAAATACAAGAAATGCTGCCTGTGATCGCAGACGACTTTTACTGAAGAGATTTGGACTGACGATGGCGGAATCGATCAAGGCCGGAGATAGAGGTGGATTTGCAGTGCGTTGGCGGTCGTAGAACGGGAATCCTAACCGGCGGGCCTGATCGGCGGACTGATACCAGGGGAAACCGGGCTATCCAGGTTCCGCCGCCTTTACCCGTTGCCAGCCGGCTTCCATGTCTTGCAGCGACAGCTCCGCCAGGCTTTTCGCCTGCGCTTCAAATTCATTCTCCATCGCATTGAATCTACGGGAGAATTTTTCATTCGCGTGACGCAGGCAGGCTTCCGGATCCAGGTTCAGCTTGCGTGCGAGGTTGGCCAGAACGAACAGTAGATCGCCGACCTCATCGGTCAGGCGCACTGGATCGGCGGCTGAGAGTTCAGCCCTAAGTTCTTGAATTTCCTCGTCAAGCTTCGCCAAAACCTGTTCTGCATCCGGCCAGTCGAAGCCAACCCGCGCCGCTCGGTTCGTCAGTTTTAGTGCACGGGTCAGGGCAGGGAGGCCCACCGGAACCCCGGCCAACGCTCCGGATTGCGCGCGGGCAGCGCGTTCAGCCGATTTCTGCGTCTCCCAGGCCGTGGTCTGGGCTGCGGCGTCCCGAGCGGCGGCATCGCTGAAGACATGAGGATGACGGCGGATCATCTTGTCATTAATAGATTTTACGATATCGGCGAACGCGAATTGCCCGGCTTCCTCGGCCATTCTGGCGTGATAGACGATCTGGAACAGCAGATCGCCGAGCTCATCGGGCAGGGCGGCGAAATCGCGTTGGGCGATGGCGTCGGCGACCTCGTAGGCTTCCTCGATCGTATAAGGGGCGATGGTGTCGAAGGTTTGGGTCTTGTCCCAGGGACAGCCGGTGGCGGGGGCGCGCAGGGCGGCCATGATATCGAGCAGGCGGCGCAGTTCGGCTTCGGCAGAGGCGGCGGTATCTGGCATACAAGGCGGATACGGGAGCGATCCGTGGAGCGCAAGCCAAACGTGACCGTATGGCAGCAGCAGAATGGCCGGATAATTGCTAATGTGCGGTAGCCAGCGGGAGACTATTCGATGATGGACGACGACGCGGATGAAGGGCCACCAGTGCTTTCGGGCGGAAAATTCTATATGACTCCTGCCGGCCAAACAGGACTTAAGGCTGAACTGGAGGCACAGCGCACCGCACGGCATCGCGTGGTGGAGATCGTGTCCTGGGCCGCGAGCAACGGTGATCGCAGCGAGAACGCCGACTACAAGGAAGGCAAGCGCCGTCTGCGAGAGATCGACCGGCGGCTGCGGTTCCTGATGAACCGGCTGGCGCATGCCGAAGTGGTGGACGCGGCTGAGCAGACGCAACGCGACCGGGTATTTTTCGGCGCGACCGTGACCTATGCCAACGAACGCGACGAGGAGGTCACCGTGACGATCGTCGGTGTGGACGAGGCGGACATGGGGGCCGGGACGATCAGCATCGGATCCCCGGTTGCGCTGGCGCTTTTGCGGGCGCGGCTTGGGGATGAGGTGACGGTGCGCACGCCGCGCGGGCCGGAGGTGCTGGAGATTGTTGGGATCAGGTATCCGGATCTGTAGGGATTATCGCCGGGGTTGGCTTGCCGGTTTTTCCAGGCGTCCAAAGACCGCATAATGAATATTATGTTAAATTACGATCCAGCTTGCAGGCGGCGCCTTGGGTGTGGCAACCCGGAAGCATGACCGACCGTTTCGTTATCGCCGCCGCCGTCGATCGCCTGATCTACGGCGACGACACAACCTTCGACGCCGACGATGCTCGGGTGTTGCTGGACGCGCTGCCGCGCAAAAGGTCCCCTTGGATCCAGCTTGGCGTCGCCGGCAAAATGTCCGGTGGGTCCACCAAAGGGTTCGCCGCGGGCGTCGGCGACGTTCAAATCAAGGACGAGAAAGACCGCCAGTTCCAATATGCAACCGGCGGCGATGCGTACACCCGGGCTGGCCAATGGAAGCTGATGTGGATCGGCAAACGCACGCGCCAGTATGTTGAGATTGAACAAGTCATGGCCGACGCCACCGATGACGGCCGCGGCGCGCTGATCTGCTATGAAGCCAACGGCACGCCGATCCGGATGGACATCCGCTTCAACCGCTCCTTCAGCCTGTTCTGGTCACCGATCGTGATCTTGTTTCCCGGCTGGAAGTCCTGGAAGACGCCTGCGTAAACGGCAGCACCATGCCGTCGTAGCCGGCCTCGACCCCCGGCGGCAGATTTGCCTGCATCCAGGCCCAATCCATCTCTGTTCCCATATGAGTCAACACGGTGCGGC
>JAYUEJ010000834.1:0-2817 GCA_043739265.1 Rhodopila sp.
AGGGATGCTGCCTCGCGCGGCGCCGATATCCGGACGCGCACGGCGTGCGTTTCGGCTCGGCCGGTCGATCGGGTGTGGTCGCTGGGGTTGAGCGCCGGCGAGGATGTCCGCGCGCGGGTGCTGGTGAACGCGGCTGGGCCATGGGTGTCGAAGTTCCTGTCCGGCGCGCTGGGGCACAACGCGCCGACGCGGGTGCGGATGGTGAAGGGCAGCCACATTGTCGTCCGCCGGCTGTTTCAGCATGACCGGTGCTACATCTTTCAAAACCGCGATGGTCGAATCTGTTTCGCTATTCCTTACGAGCGCGATTTTACCCTGATCGGCACCACCGACGAGGATTACGACGGCGATCCATACGCGGCTTCGGTTTCCGCTGATGAGGAGGCGTATCTGCTGTCCGCCGTCGGCAGTTACCTGCGCACGCCAATCGATCCGTCTTCGATTGTCTGGCGCTATGCCGGGGTGCGGCCATTGCGCGATGAGGGTTCCGGCAAAGCGCAGGAAGCGACACGGGATTATGTGCTGGAACTGGAAGGCTCGCCGCCGGTGCTGAGCGTATTCGGCGGCAAGATCACGACATACCGCCGGCTGGCCGAGGCGGCGATGGCGAGGCTGGCCGGGTTCTTTCCGGGGTTGCCGCGGGCGTGGACGGCAGGTGCGTCGCTGCCGGGGGGAGATTTTCCGGTGGATGGGGCGCCGGCCCTGCGAGACTCGTTGCTTGGGCGGTATCCGTTTCTGGCGCGGGAGACCGCGGACCGGTTCGTGCGCAGTTACGGGACGTTGACGCGGGAGATGCTGGGGGATGCGCGAACGGCGGACGATCTGGGCCGGGTCGTTGGTGCCGACCTGACGGAACGCGAGGTCGCCTGGCTGGTGCGCACCGAATGGGCACGGACCGCCGATGATATTCTCTGGCGGCGGAGCAAGTTGGGGTTGCGGTTTGGTGTGCAGGAGCGGGCGGCGTTGGATGGATTGTTGCCGGGTCAATAGTGGGTGAGGTCAGGTTTCCACAGCGGGTGGAAACGGACCTCCACCTCCGCGACACCAGGCGATTGTTCCAGGGTCAGGTGCGCGATAAACCCGGGTCGGCTGCCGCCATCCGCCGGAGCCCGCTCAGCGAGCCGCCGGACAGTTGCCGATTGGACACGAAGATGCTGGGATGCTCGCAACGGCAGCGAATCAAGCGCACCGAGGAAACCCTGATTCCTATGAAAACCACCGTAACACTGGCGGCTATCTTGCTGGCCGGCTCCGCTTCGGCCGCCCTGGCCAAACCGGACTGTACCGCCGATGCGCTGAATGGCCTGCATGTCGCCGGGGTCCAGATCACGCAAGCCACCCCAACCGCCGCCGCCGGCACCGTGCCGGCGTATTGTGCGGTGCAGGGGACCATGGTCACCTCGGGCGACCGGGCTCCGCCGGGATCGGCACGGTTCGCGTTACAACTTCCAGATACCTGGAAGCAGCGTTTCTTCTTCATGGGAGTCGGCGGGAATGCCGGCACCCTGACCCCCTCGGTCAACGCCGTCGATCGGGTGTCGGCGTTGGGCAAGGGCTACGCGGTGATCGTCCAGGATTCGGGACATGTCGGCAACGGCACCGATGCCGGCTGGCTGAAGACCCCGGACGGCAAGCGCGACACCGCGAAGATGGTCGATTTTCTGTATCGGGCGGCACACAGCGTGACCGTGACCGGCAAGCAATTCGCCAAGGCCTATTACGCCGAACCGGTGCGGCACGCCTATTTCGACGGCTGCTCTACCGGCGGGCGGATGGCGATGATGGAGGCGGAACGTTACCCCACCGACTTCGACGGCATCGTCGCGGGCGATCCGGCGATGGACTACCATTCCACCCTGCTGCGCTTCGCGGTGCAGAAGGCGGCGCTGTCCTCGCCGGCCGCCTATCTGTCGCAGGCCACCCTGCAAATGGTGGACAAGGTCGTTACTGCCCGGTGCGATGCGATCGACGGCGCGACCGACGGGCTGGTGCAGGACCCGGCGCGCTGCCCAGTGAAAGCCAGTGATCTGATCTGCCGCGATGGCGCCACCGCCGACTGTCTGACGCCTCCGCAGGCAGGCGTCCTGCAATCCTACACCAGTCCGTTGCATGACCGGCATGGTCGCTTCCTGTATCCCGGCTGGGCGATTACCAACCTGTCCGGCCCGCGCGGCGCCGGCTACTGGAACACCGGCGACACCGCCCCGAACCTGAAACAGCCCGAGGCACCCTGGGGCAACGATCCGAACGATCCGCCGCGCGGCTGGACCTTCGCCCGCCAGGCCTTGAGTTTCTGGATCGGCATGGGCCCGTCGCAATCGATGCTGACACTGGATGTCGATCCCCGTACGAACACCGTCGGCGACAAGCTGATCGCAGCGCTGGATAAGACGTTCGGACCGGCTGAAACCAAAAATCCGACGAAAATGCTGCCGTTCATTCAGCAGGGCCGGAAGATGATCATTTATCACGGCACCAGCGACCCGGCGATCCCGGTTGCTCGTTCGGTGCTGTTTTTTAATGATCTGGCCGCGACGTTGCACGGCACGTCACAAGCGCAGAAGAACGTGCGCCTGTTCCTTGTTCCTGGTATGCAACATTGCAGCGGCGGTATCGGCCCGGACCAGTTCGATACGCTGTCGGCGATCGAAGCCTGGGTAGAGCGTGGCCAGGCCCCCGACGCCATTGCGGCCAGCACCAGACCGGACAGCGCCACGCCGCATAGCCTGCCGTTGTGCCCGTATCCGCGTCAGGCGCGCTATTCGGGGACCGGCGCGACGACCGATGCCGGCAATTGGTCCTGCGGTGCCGTGCCGG
>JAYUEJ010000835.1:0-2810 GCA_043739265.1 Rhodopila sp.
GAGAGCCTGGAATATTCCTACTCCTTTTCTGACGAACTGCAGCAGGAATGGACATGGCCGGAACGTTACGGTACCCAACCTGAGATCCTGCGCTACATCAACCATGTGGCGGACCGGTTCGATCTCCGGCGCGACATCCGGCTGAACACCCGCGTGACATCAGCGGTGTTCGATCCCGTGGCTGGCCGCTGGACCGTGACGACGGACCAGGGCGACGTGGTCTCGGCCCGGTTCTGCGTGATGGCCAGCGGCAATCTGTCCACCCCGCGGGTGCCGGACTTCAAGGGATTGGAGAATTTCCAGGGCAAATGGTACCACACCGGGCTGTGGCCGCAGGAGGGGGTGGATTTCTCCGGCCTGCGCGTGGGCGTGATCGGCACCGGTTCTTCCGGCGTGCAGATGATCCCGCGGATCGCCGGTCAGGCCGATCATCTGACGGTGTTCCAGCGCACCGCGAATTTCAGCCTTCCCGCGCGTAACGGTCCGATGGATCCTGAGTTGGAGCGGCAGCACAAGGAAGACTACGTAGCGCGCCGGCGCGCGGCGCTGGACACGCCGTTCGGGATGGCCGGCTATCCTCCGCCGGTCAAAACCGCCCTGGAGGCCAGCGAAGCGGAACGCCAGAGCGACTATGAGGCGAAATGGGCGGAAGGCGGCAGTATCAGTTTCCTGTATTCCTATTCGGATCTGCTGGTGAACAAAGCCTCCAACGACACCGCGTCGGAGTTCGTGCGCCAAAAGATCCGCGGCATCGTCCGCAACCCGGCGACGGCAGAAATATTGGCGCCGAACGACCACCCGATCGGCACCAAGCGGCTGTGCCTCGATACGAATTACTATGAGACTTATAACCGCAACAACGTTTCGCTGGTGGATGTGAAGGCGGATCCGATCGTCGAGATCACCGCGACGGGGGTGCGCACGCGCGACCATGAGTATGGCCCGTTCGATGCAATCGCGTTCGCCACCGGGTTCGACGCGATGACCGGGGCTCTGCGGGAGATCGACATCCGCGTGCAGGGCGGTCCGGTGCTGGCGGAGGAATGGGAAGCGGGGCCGCGGACCAATCTGGGTCTGATGGTGGCGGGATTTCCCAACATGTTCGTCGTTACAGGGCCTGGCAGCCCTTCGGTGAAGACGCAGATGATCCTGGCCATCGAGCAACATACCGACTGGATCGCCGATTGTCTGGCGCATCTGAGCGCGCATGGGTACACCCGGATCGAAGCCGACCGGCAGGCGCAGGACGATTGGGTGCGGCACGTTAACGAGGTCGCCGACGCCACGCTGTACCCGTTGGCCAACTCCTGGTATGTGGGCGCGAATATACCGGGCAAGCCGCGGGTGTTCATGCCTTATGTCGGGGGCTTTGCCGGTTATAAGAAGACCTGCGATTTGGTTGCGGCGAATGGTTATCGGGGATTTATTCTTTCGGCTTAGCGGCATTTTTACAGGCGTTCGCTTTCGCGGGGAAAACACAGGGTCGTTGGGACGGCCAGGGCTCTGCCCTGGACCCGCCAAGGGCTGGCCCTTGGAACCGGGTTGTTCGGGCGTGTTGCCGTTGTTCTGTCGAGTGGGTGTCAGGCCAGGTTTTTTTATGCACGGAGACAGCGCGAGGGCGACGAAGGGGCACTGAGAAATTGCGCCTCCGACGCAGTGGCGCCACTTGCGGCGGGATAAAATGTTTTTGGCAGGCCCGGATCGCTGCGCCATTTTAGTGCGACCGCCAATCCGAAATCGCGGTCCGTCAGGTCCCGAGTAGGCGGCACAGTGACTCTCCGTGGCGCTTTGTGGTCCTCCGGCTGGCTCCGTGTTAAAAATGCGGAAAGAATGAGCAAACGCGCCATTTGCACGCTGCCCCTGCCGGGGACGCCACGCGTGTCTCCCAGCCCGAACGGCGATCCCTGCACCTCCGCGACCTCGGCGTTGAAAGGATCAACCGAAACATTCGCCGGACGTCGCCCATAAACGCAGCGTCAGGATCACCGGAAATACAAATCGTGTCGCAAGACGGTGACCCTTTCCGGAAGTCTCCTCGATTTCAGTCAGCGCGAAAATGCTCCGGGGTTCAGATGGCGGGGATGCGGGGTTCGTTGTGGCGCCGGCGCCTTTCTAATAGGTCCACGGACGGCAATGATCGCCGTTGAGGGCAGGCATGGCCACTGTCATGCCGGGTCTCTGGATGCGCTGGGCTTGGCTTATCGCGGCGGCTGTTTCCCGCTGGCGTCCGGCCGAGCGCTGCCGGCGAGGGCGCCCGGTTTGAGCGTGGGCACGGGCGCGCCGTATATCAGGTCGTGGGCGGTGCTGCTCAGCAGGCCGGCTCGCATCTCGGCTGCCTGGCGTGCGGCGAGCGGGAGTCTTGGGAGACTTTCGTGGATTTCGCTGGATTCCTTGGCCATCGCGATTGCCCACATTTCGTGATGGCGTTTTTCGGCCGGCGTCCGGGTCGCGGCTGGTGTTGGCGACGGGACGGGATTGTGGACTTGTGTTTGTTCCAGGCGGGCGCGGGATTCCGCTTCCAACAGTTGCACCGCAAGGGGGTTGAGGAACGTGTCCGATTGGTCCGGCGGTTCGTCCTCGATCGTTGGCGGTTCGTCGGGTGGCGGCGGTTGCGGATCATCGGTCTGGTGGACGAGCCGAGCGCGGCGGTTCTGTTCGGCGGCGCGGTTGCAGGAGATGGCGTTGCCGCGGAGGCGCAGGATCATCGACAGCGAAAGGTCATCCGCCATGGACAGGCAGAGCGACCCCAGGGCGGCGAGGCCGAAGCTGACGATCTGCGCGACGGCAATGAGGTCGGCGTTATTGCGGGC
>JAYUEJ010000836.1:0-2810 GCA_043739265.1 Rhodopila sp.
GCCGTTGGGTAGCCGCCCCAGCAGCAAGGCATGCACCGCCGGCGCATCGGGGTGGTCACCATACGCAGCCAGCCACTCGGATAATTCGCCCAGGGTGGAACGATGTTTGCGGCCGAGATAGCGATCCGCGAGGGCCGTCCCCAGCAACACGGGATCTTCCAGATCCGCGGCTGTTCGGATTGCAGCCGGAATGTTACCATGCGCCTGGAAGGCGAAAATACGCCGCATCAGCGCTGCATCGCTGGGGCGCAACGGTTGTGGAAACGCGACCCCTGGCGCCCCCCGATGGGGAACGCGTGGAACCGCCCACGCAGCCTCATCGGCACGTGTGCTATCCGTAGTGAGCGTCCCATTGCCATCCCTGGATCCCGACGGTTGCCCGTGCGCGGCGGACGTGAACGCCCCCGCAAGGATCGCAGCCCCGGCGAGAAACGCCCGAGCGGTAGGAAGGCGGGAGAGCGTATGACCGATCCCTCGCATACGGTCTGGCTAGCGGCTCCGGCAGTGAGACGCAACCCTGCACTGTGGAATTATTTGCAATATTTGAGACAAGATCAGGAATATCGCGACTTACCGGGCAGTAATCCCGTGTCACATTTGCGTTTATGCTTGATTCATTGCGCGTCGTAACTGGCGGATTCCTGCCCATGCATCCCGCCTCATCAGCGGCGTTTTCAGCATATCTCCGAGGCCGGGAAGGGCTAATATGGGCAGCGTTACGTGCATACCTGGTATGTTAAATTCGACCCACAAACGCGGATTCCGGCGCCGGTTTTGCGTCTGCGGCATCACCGTACGTGCGGCGGTGCCGCCAAACAGGACAATCCGGTGGGGTTTGAGCAACACGATCAGCCGGTGCAGGAAGGGCAGGCAGAGGGCGATTTCGGCCGCCGAGGGCGGACGCCCGCCCGGGGGACGCCATGGCAGCAGCGGCGTCAGCATCAGTTCCGTTCGGTTCAACCCGATGCTGGCGAGCATCTGGTCGAGCAACTGCCCTTCTGCCCCGGCGAACGGATGGCCGCCGCGGTCTTCCTCGCGACCGGGTGGCTCGCCGATGATCAGGATGGTGCTGGCGGGGTCGCCCTCGGCGAACACGAGGTTGCTGGCGGTGTCACGCAAGGCACAGCCGTCGAAGCCGGCCAGCGCGGTGCGCAGGTCGTCCAGAGTGGCCGCCTGCGCCGCCAGGGCGAGCGCCCGTTCGGCGGGAGTGCTCTTCGGCTGTACGCCAGCGGCTGGCGGCTCCGCGACGGATACCGGGCGCGGCAGTGGGGTCGGTTTCGCTTCAACCGGGCGCAAGCGGTCGATGGGGTGCGAGTCGATTGCCTCGTCGGCGCCCCATTCGGCCTGTAGGCGTAACAGTGCGAACGCGTCATCCAAGCAGGGCGGCCCGGAAGCGATCTCGTTCGATATGAGGAACGAGATTCTTTTTGCCGTCGTGCGTCGCCGGGCCTTCGGTGACCCGCAGCAGGATGAAGGACAGATTGCCGCCTTCGCGCACCAGGCGGCGGCCTTCCTCCATGTCGGCCTGCGTGTTGATCACATGCACGACGGGAAATCCGCAGCCGACGGCGATGACGTCCAGGCGGACCCCCAGGCCGGTATGGCTGTCCTGGTTGCCGGTTTCGCCGTAGTGGCCATTGTCCACACAGATGATGGTCAGGTTGGGTGGGTTCTGTAGCGCAATAGTTGCGAGTGCGCCGACATTCATCAGTAACTCGCCATCGCCGGTCGCCACCAGCACGCGCCGCTTTGGTTGCGCCAGCGCAAGGCCCAGGCCCAGCATTGGGGCCGCACCCATTGCCCCGCCAAGCCCGAACAGGCTGGGGGATTCATGGGTCAGGGCGGACAGTTCCCACGCCGTGCCGGCCAGACCGGCGACCATCAGGAAGTCGCCGGGATTTTCTATCAATGCCGGCACCGCCTGACGGCGATCCAACACGGCGTCGGGCAGGGTTGCTGTTTGCAGCTTGTTCAATTTGGCCATTGCTATGCCCCCTAAAAAATCTTCGCGCCGATCAGGCGCTGGGTCAGCAGAACAGCGACCTGCTGACCGGACTGGAACGCCATGGTGATGGCGGCGGACACGCAGGGGATCACGTCGGAGGGTTGTTCTGCCCTGATTACGATTACGCCCATTGCCTTCAGCACCGGCTCCACCGCCTGGCCCATGGCGAACTGCCAGGGATTGCCCTCGCCGAATTCACCGCGCATCGAAACGATGGTGAGGAACGGAAAGCGGCCGCCCTGGGTCAGCGACAACATGTTGATGCAGTTGCCGACACCGGACGATTGCATCAGCAAGACCGCCCGCTGGCCACCCAGGTCGGCGCCGGCGACCATCGCCACACCTTCTTCCTCGGTGGTCAGCGGGATCGAATGCACATCCGGATCGGCGAGCGACCGATCGATCAGCACCTTATGCCCGGCATCCGGCACATAGCAGAACTGGGTGATGCCGTTCGCGCGCAGCAGGTCGTACAGCGCGCTGGGCCAGGTTTCTTCGTCTGTCATGTCCGTCATCCCGGTTATCTTTTCGAGGTTATATCAACCGAAGCACGACGCCAGTACCTGGGCGAAGGCTCGGGCACGATGGCTGACGGCGTGTTTGGCATCGGGGTCCATTTCCCCGAAGGTCAGGCGGGTGCCGGCCGGGACGAACATCGGGTCGTAGCCGAAACCCCGGTCCCCGATTGGCGGCCAGACGACGGAGCCATCGATGCGTCCAAGAAATGTCTCGGTATGGCCATCCGGCCAGGCGAGGCACAAGGCGGCGATGAACCAGGCGCGCCGGTCGGGGCTGTCCCCTATCC
>JAYUEJ010000837.1:0-2809 GCA_043739265.1 Rhodopila sp.
CACCCGCACCGGCCAGCCAGGCATCTTGAAGTCCCGGTGCTCCGGATGGTGCATCACCTGCATGATGCCCCGCTTCTCAAAACTGGTATCGTTCTGCAACTCCATCGTATCCAACACCGCGCCGGCCGGAATCCCCGCCTCCCCCACCGCGCGCATCGCGTCATGCTTGCTGCGGGTGCGAGTCCACGCCGAAATGATCTCATCGACCTCTTTGTCGCGATGCACCCGATCCAACGGTGTCGCGTAACGAACGTCGCCGATCAGCTCCTCGCGCCCCACAACCTTCAGCAAACGGTCCCAATGCTCTGGATTGGCTCGGCTGGTCATGATGTAAACGTAATCGTTCGATCCGCCCGGAGCGCAAGGATACAGACCCATCGGCGCATTGGTCAGCCCCGGCATTTTGCTGCCGCCACGGCCCACAACCTCACCCGTCCGCCCCTGAGTGGCAAAATTGATCCGCATGTAATGCAGCATCGCATCCTGCATCGCCACTTGCAGCCGGCACCCCTGCCCGGTTTCCTTACGCTTGTACAGCGCGCCCAGGATGGTGATCGCCATCGTCATGCCGGTTCCGGTATCGCCCAGTGACATCCCCGGCCGGATCGGCGGCCCGTCGGCTTCACCCGTCACGCTGAACGTCCCGCCGCAGGCCTGCGCGATCATGTCGAACGCGAGATTTTTCTCATACGGGCTGCCTTCTCCAAAACCCTTGATCTGAGCATAGATGATCGCCGGATTCAGCTCCCGCACCACGTCATAGCCCAGCCCCAGCCGCTCGATCGCGCCCGGCGCGAAATTCTCGATGCACACATCGGCCTGCCTGATCATGTCTTTTACTATGGCCAGCCCGGCCGGTGACTTCAAATTCACCGTCATGGAGCGTTTGTTGGCGTTGAACACTTGGAAATAATACGGATCGGTGTCCGGCTGTCCGGCCCGCAGCCGCCGCCCCGGATCGCCCAGTTTCGGATTCTCGATCTTCACCACGTCGGCACCGAGCCAGGCGAGGGCCTCGGTGCAGGACGGGCCTGCTTCGAACTGAGTCAGATCGACGATCTTCACGCCGGACAGGAACTGAACGTTGGCGACGGCATCGGACATGGAGGGCTCCTTGGGGGTTTCCCGTTGTTGCGATCTGGGTTGGGGGAAACCTTGCCACACGCCGCCTTACTCTACCAGAGAGGCAGGGCAATCGCGGCGATTACGGTGGGGACTTACCACTGACCCGCCAGATGGTGTTCCCGACGTCGTCAGCCACCAACAGACCACCCTTGCCGTCCAGCGCCACGCCCACCGGCCGGCCACGCGCCTGCCCGTCTTGGTCGAGGAAGCCCGTCAGCACGTCCGTCGGCTGGCCATCCGGTTTGCCCCCGGCGAACGGAACGAAGATTACCCGATAACCGCTGGCCGGCCGGCGATTCCAGGAGCCGTGCAAGCCGACAAAGGCGCCCGCCGTAAATGGCGCCGGCAGCAAGCTGTGCGCGGTGATCGCCAGCCCCAATGCCGCGGTGTGCGGCCCCAGCGCATAGTCGGGCGCGATCGCCCGCGCGACCAACCTGGGCTGTTGCGGCTGCGCCCGCTGGTCCACATGCTGGCCGTAATAGCTGAACGGCCAGCCGTAAAAGCCGCCGTCCTGAACCGAGGTCATGAAGTCCGGCACCAGATCGCTGCCGAGTTCGTCACGCTCGTTTACCGACGTCCACAACACCGGTGTCGAACCCGGCGCAAACGCCAGCCCGTTCGGATTGCGCAGGCCGGTCGCATAGAAGCGATGCCGACCGGTGCGAACATCCACCTGCCAGATCTGTGCGCGGTCCGCTTCGGCTTCCAGACCATTCTCGCCGACATTACTGTTGGAGCCAATACTGACGTAGAGAAACCGGCCGTCCGGACTGGCCACCAGATTCTTGGTCCAGTGGTGGTTGATCCGGCCGGCGGGCAACTCTGTCAATCGTTCGCCCGGATCGGTTATCCGGGTCTGGCCGGGCTGGTAGCGAAAGCGGCGAATGGCGTCTGTGTCCGCAACGAAAAGCTGATCGCCGACCAGCGCCACTCCAAACGGAGAGTTCAGTCCTTGCAGAAAAACCGAGCGGAGGTCTGCAAGTCCGGCGTGGTTGGTATCACGCAGCAGAACGATCCGGTTCGCGCTTGCCACCCCCGCACCCGCTCGGTTCATGATCCGCCGCATGATAAAGCCGCGCAATCCGGGACTGTCGTCCGGCCGGTCGGGGGCGTTGCTTTCGACCGCCAGCACGTCGCCGTTCGGCAGCACAAACACGTTGCGGGGATGATCGAGGCCGGAAGCAAACGCGACCACCCGAAGCCCCGGTGCCGGAATGGGTTCGTCCCCCACCGCCCAGCCGACCGCCGGCGCGATGTTGACCGTCGGGATCAAAGGAGTAGCCGGCGGCGGTAGAAGCGGCCGAGGGCCGACCCCATCGGCGAGGGGCAGCGTGGCGCTCTCGCAGCCGAACAGGACGGCCCCGCCAACCATCATAACGGCCACCGCAACGACAATCGGCCTTTTCATGCATCCCACTCCGCTTCAGCAGAGTTTAACGCCCCCGGGGTCCAGGCGGTTCCTGCTGAAACTTGCGCAGTCCGAACGGCTGCCGAACTGGCGGGGTTGGACGCGTCGCCATGCCGGCGAAACCGGTCAGTCGTTTAGCACTCTATGTCGTGTTCTCATTTCCATCTCGTAACTTTAAAAAATAGCGGTCAATCGCCGCGTTGACCGGATGCCAGCCAGACCACCCCGTCGGTGACCCGGACGGCACGCTTCGGCGTGCAGCCGATATCCGGTGCC
>JAYUEJ010000838.1:0-8424 GCA_043739265.1 Rhodopila sp.
GTTCGTTCCGGTGATGGGGCTTTCGAGACGCTGGTCGTGAATGCGGTGATCGGTGCGGTGGGGCAGCTCAATCGCCCGTCGATTCCGCCGATCGCCGGGATCGAGCGGTTTCGCGGCAAGCTGTTCCATACCGCGCAATGGGACAGCTCTGTCGATCTGAAAGGCAAACGCGTTGCCATTGTCGGCACCGGCGCCAGTGCCATGCAGACCGGCCCGACGATCGCGCCCGATGTCGAGAAACTGACGGTTTTTCAGCGCACGCGGCACTGGGCGGCGAACAATCCGAACTACCATAAGGCCGTCAGCGCCGGGAACGCCTGGGCGATCCGGCACATTCCGTATTTCGCCAAATGGATGCGCTTCCAGTTGTTCTGGGCGGGGTCCGACGGCTTCCACGCATCATTGAAGATCGACCCGAACTGGACGCAGCCGGACAGTTCCCTGAACGAAGCAAACCATAAAATGCGGGAGATGATGATTGATCATATCCGCACCGAACTTGATGGCGACGAGGCGCTGCTGGCCAAAGTGGTGCCGCCGTATCCGCCCTATGGCAAGCGGATGCTGCGGGATAATTACTGGTACCGGATGCTGAAGCGCCCCAATGTGGAGCTGGTGACCGAAGCCATCGCCCGGATTACCGAAGATTCGATCGTTACGGCTGACGGTGTGGCCCATGCGGTTGATGTAATCATCATGGCGACGGGCTTCCAGGCGTCGAAAATGCTGTGGCCGATGAAGATCGAGGGACGCGGCGGACAAACGATTCGGGACGTCTGGGGCGACGACGATCCGCGCGCCTACCTGGGCATTACCGTGCCCGGGTTTCCAAACCTGTTCCTGACCTATGGCCCGAACACCAACCTCGCCCATGGCGGCAGCATTATTTTCCATACCGAATGCCAGGTGCGCTATATTGCCCAGGCCCTGCGCGAGATGATCGAGAAAGACTATTCGACAGTCGAGGTGCGGGCCGAGGTGCATGACGGTTACAACAGGATTTTAGACGAGGCGTGCCGCTCCATGGTCTGGTCGCATCCAGGCGTCACAAGTTGGTACAAGAACAAACACAACCGGGTGACGGTGACGTCGCCATGGACGTTGTTGGACTACTGGAAGATGACGCGGCATTTTGTACCGGAAGAGTATCGTGTCACGCACGAAGCGGCTTCTGTCGATGGACTGGCAGCGGAATGATCACGATCCGCTCGATCAGCCGGGGCGTCGGCGCGTTTTCTTAGATGTGGTCACGGTTTTTACCGCGACGGTGACCTGCTGCTTCATAATGCGGCCGGCGTGGCCGCGGGCGGCGCCTACCCGGGCGTTCGTGGGATTTTTCTTCAATCCTGGGATTTTTGTGTCGCTCACCGCGTTTACTGTCGTTGCTAGCTTACCATGACCGGCGGCGATCGATCGCGGCGATGCCAGACAGGTCGCCAAACACTGCGTGAGGCGCGCCCGCCCGTTGACGATGCTGCCTCGGCAACCGCATGCTGCATCCAACGAGAATTTCGCGAGGGAAATGGAAATGGCTGAAATCGGCGACTCAAAGGGCGCATTCGGTGGCATCATCTATCGCAACGATGCGGACCTGAAGGCGTGGCTGGCGAAGCGGCCGGCGGAAGCGGCGTTGGAGCCGGCGCTGCCGATCATCGATCCGCATCATCACTTCTGGGATACGCCGCATCGTGGCAGCTATTTTCTGCCCGACCTGCTGGCCGATATCGGCGGCGGCCATAACATCGTCTCCACCGTATTCATGGAATGCCAGGCGATGTACCGCAAGGACGGTCCGGCGGCGATGGCACCCGTGGGGGAAGTCGAGTTCGTCGCCGGCATCGCCGCGATCAGCGCTTCCGGCAATTACGGCCCCTGCCGCGTCGCCGAGGCGATCATCGGCCATGCCGACCTGACCCTCGGTGCCCGCGTGCGGGATGTGCTGGATGCGGAGGTCGCCGCGGGCGGTGGACGTTTCCGCGGCATCCGCTATGGCGTGGCGTGGGATGGCAACCCGTCGGTGGGTAAATTCGCGTCTCGCATCGTCCCGCCGCATTTGGCGCTCGACCCGACATTCCGTGAAGGCTTCGCGCAACTTGCAAAGCTGGGTCTGACCTTCGAGTCGTGGCAGTACCATCCGCAACTATCGGATGCGATCGATCTGGCGCGTGCATTCCCGGACACCACGATCATCCTGGATCATGTCGGCGGCGTTCTGGGCGTTGGACCCTATTCGGGCCGGCGGACGGAAATCCTGGCCAGTTGGCAGAAGGATATCAAGGAATTGGCCAAGTGTCCGAACGTCAACGTCAAGCTGGGCGGGATCGGCATGACGTCGTTCGGTTTCGACTACCATGAACGGGATGTGCCGCCGTCATCGGAAGACCTCGCCCGCGGCTGGCGCCAGTATATCGAGCCCTGCATCGAAGCCTTCGGGGTCAACCGTTGCATGTTCGAGAGCAACTTCCCGCCCGACAAGCAATCGGGGGGTTACACCGAGCTGTGGAATGCATTCAAGCGGATCACGTCCGGGGCGTCGGCGGCGGAAAAGACGGCACTATACAGCGGCACCGCGGCTCGGGTGTATGGTTTGATTAAACCCTGATCGGGCGGCTCGTCATCCCCTGATCGCTCGACGGGGATGACGCAGCGCGATCTGGCGGGGGGAGGGCCGCGTTTGTCCAAGTAAACCGGGATCGGCAAGTTCGCACCAGCGCCGAAAGGCCTGAGCATGACACGGCTTTCTCGACGTTACGCTATCGCTGGCATCGGCGCGCTGACCGCGGCTTCGACTATCCCGTCGCGGCGCGCGAAGGCGGGCCAGCCGGTGACTGTCTGGTGGACGCAGGGGTTCTATCAGGCGGAAGACCAGGCGGTAATCGTGCGATGGCCATGTGGGAGAAAGCCAGCGGCAACAAGGTCAACCTGACCATCATGAACGGCCCCGATCTGGTGCATTCCGTGACCGGTGATCGTTTCCTGGTGCCGCGCGCCGCGTAGGACGACAAGCTGGTCGATCTGTCCGACGTCATCGAAACCCAGAGGCATGAATTCCACCAGACCGCGCTCGACAGTTCGCGTTTCTATAACCTCACGCAAAAGAAGCATTCCTACTACACGGTTCCCATCAAATGCTCGACGTTGATGGAAGAAGTCTGGCGTCCTCTGGTCGAGGAGGCGGGATTCTCCGACAAGGATTTCCCGACGACGCAGGATGCGTATTACGATTTCTTCCAGGTGGTGCAGGATAAGCTGCGTGGCAAAGGCAAGCGCATCTATGGTCTGGGCTATTCGATGGCGACGAAAGAAGCGGACGCCGGCACGCTGTTCCACGCCTTCCTGGTCGCCTATGGGGGCGCCGGAATCGTGCTGCCGAACGGCCAGTTGAACATCGACGATCCGGTGGTGCGAAAGGCCGGGATAAGGGCGCTGGACCGGCTGACGGGTCCGTATAAGAATGGCTATGTCCCGCCCGGCGCAATCAACTGGGGCGATGTCGATAACAACAATGCGTTTTTCGCCAAACAGATCGTCATGACACCGAATGCGACGATCTCGATCGCCGTGGCGCAAATGGAAAAGCCGGATCAGTATTTCAAGCAGGTCCTGACCCAGGGCGTGCCGAATGGCAATGATGGGAAACCCGTGGTCAGCATTGTCAGTTGCTCACCGTGCATGATCCCCAAAGGTGCCAGGAATATCGACGGCGCCAAGGCGTTGTTGGCGGCCTTCATCCAGCCGGACAATCTGAATACGTATTTGAAGCAGACCCGCGGCCGGTTCCTGCCGGTGATGATGTCCAACATCAAGAACGATCCCTATTGGTTGGACCCCACCGACCCGCATCGTCCGATCGCGGTGCAGACCGGTTTGATCAAGCCTACGATGCCATGGTGGATGGCCTACAACCCCGCTTACGCGGCCGTTCTGTCGGAACAGATATGGAGCCAGGCCGAGGCCAACATCACGCTGAAAAACATGACTCCGGAACAGGCGATGGTCGAAGCCACAAGCCGCATCAAAGCGATTTTTGAGCGGTTCCAGATCGCCTGACCGCCGGCGCCGCTGTTTGGCGGGAGCGGGCATTACGCGTATCGTTGGGGCCTGATCGTCACCCTGAAGGATGCACCATGACTCCGCCCGACCGCTTGCGCGCCCTGTTGGCCGAACCTGGCTTCGTCGTTATGCCGGCCGTGTGGGACGGGCTCAGCGCGAAGCTGGCGGCCCGGGCGGGCTTCAAGACGGCATTCATGTCCGGGTCCTGTGTCGCCGCCAGCCGGTTGGGTGGACCCGATCTCGATCTGCTTTCCGTCAGTGAGATGTTGGATTCTTTCGGCATGGTGCGCGGCGCGGCACCCGAGACGCTGGTGCTGGCCGATGCCGATCATGGCTATGGCAATGCGATGAACGTGCAACGGACGGTGCGGGCCTATGGTCGCGCGGGTGCGGCCGCGATCCTGATCGAGGACAAAATCACACCGCGTGCGCTGACCTCGGCCGGTAAGCCGTGCCTGTCGCGGGAGGAGGCTCGGATGAAAGTGCGTGCGGCGGTGCAGGCGGCGAAAGAATCCGGCGTCATCATCATGGCACGAACTGATTGCCGCCCGACCCTGGGCATCGATGAGGCGGTCGCGCGGATCGAGATGTATGTGGAGGAAGGGGCCGAGATTCTGTTCCTTGATTCCCCCGCCGATGACGACGAAATCCGCCGGGCCGTGGCTGCCGCCACGGGGCGGCCGTCCTTCGCCGTGCTGTCCCCGGGCGCCCCGCGGGCGACGCCATCGCAGGCCCGGGCTGCCGCGCTCGGTTTTAAGATCGGCACACATCCGACGGGACTGCTGTCGCCGTCGGCGGCTGGTATGCAGGCGGGGCTCGATGCCCTGGTTGCCGGACAGGCGGAGGCAGCCGGCGCGCTGCCACCGGCCGAATTGCGGGCGATTTTGGGTTATGCCGATTACGATGCCCAGGCGAAATCGTTTCTTGTTCAGGATTGATACGATTTCGCGATCGTTACTCCTGCAACCGTCGCGTCCGAGGATTGTTTTGCCGGCCAAATAACATCCCGGCCGCCGCGGTGACCTTTTCCTGATACGCCGCGCCGCGTTCGGGGGTGTGGGAGTGGTAGTATCCGATGGCAACCATCAGGTTGCCGTGCGCCTCTGTAAGATACACCTTCATAATGGCGGCCGCGGCTTCGATGTTGAAGCACGGATCGTTAATCAGGCGCGTGACCACGACGTCCTGGCGCAGGCCGGCATAGCGGGCGAGAGGCTGCACCCAAATCGTGTTGACCTGCATCGGGCCGAGGTCAGCCGAACCGTTCTGATTGAACCGCACCAGTCCGACCTGGCCACCCTCTACGCTTTGGATGGACGGAAGCACCCGCGGCGGCAGGTGGTAAAGCGCTGCCGCGGCGACCATGCAGGCCACAAAGGGAATGCTCATGTGGGGGTTTTGTAAGAAGTTTGGGACATAGGGCCGGATGATAGAGTGAAATTATTTCGTGTTCAATCAGGCCGAACGCAGACGATAGACGGTCGGACGAACCGAACCTGGACGGAGCGTCCCCAACGTAACGAATCTTACTCCGCCACTCGCATTACGAACGGTTACAGGCCGTGTCTGAACGTTACGTTGGGCTGAGCGGCGCAGTATAGAACCGGTTTGTTATCCACAGGATAGACTCTCATTTAACATTGTGCGCGATGGGATAACGCGATAGTGATATCAATATAAAGATATTTCACCTGGATTTATGCGTGAGGGCGGTCGGATGCAACTGATTTTGGAGCCTCGGTTTCTGTTTGACGCGAGTGTCGGCGCGGCGATAAAGCCCATCGTGAGCGCGTTGCCTCACGCCTTCGCAGCGGCTGACAGCGGAACGCATGCCGACGGGACGGCGCATGAAGCCGCCCCTGTTGGCGGCACCCACGCGACAGCGACCTCGCCTGATCCTGGCCATTCCGCCGCAGCCTTCGAAATCCCCGGTGTCGCCGCAAATCCGGCGGCCACCGAGCTGTTGTTTGTCGATCCTCGTGTGGCGAATTGGCAGACGCTGGCCGCCGGAGCCAAAAGCGACGTGCAGGTCGTCGTGCTCGACCCCGCCAAGGACGCGGTCCAGCAAGTCACTCAAGCCCTGGATGGCCGATCCGGGATCACCGCGATCAACTTTCTCGCCTATGGCACCTCCGGCGCGGTTGAGATCGGCAACACCCCATTCGACGCCGCATCCCTGGCCTCACACGCGTCCGACGTCGCGGGTTGGAGCGACCATCTGTCCGCCAACGCCGACATCCTGTTCTGGAGCTGCGACGTGGCGCAGGGCGCCGGCGGCAAGGCCTTGCTGTCCGATCTGCATACCCTGACCGGCGCCCAGGTGGCGGCCTCCAGCGATGCGATCGGGTCGGTCGCGTTGGGCGGCCATTGGACGTTGGATACCGCGACCGGACCGATCGACGCGGCGACGCCATTCACCGCCGCCGCGCTGGCGTCATTTAAGGGCGTATTAGACTCCGCCGTTCCCACCGTGTCGATCAGCGGATCGGCGGCGGCCCTGCCGGGCGGCACCTTCACCGAAACCGTCACGCTGACCAACAGCGCCGCCAACGCGGCCGGCGGCTCTCCGTTCATCGAAGTCTTCGCGCCTGCGAACGCCACCGAACATGCCACCCTGCTCGGTGCCACCGAGAACGGTCAGGCCCTGAGCGTGACCGCCGTGACTCTGCGCGATGACGGCGCCGGTCATGTCGTCGCCACCGATCCGCTGGTCCGCGATGCCGGCGGTAATCCGCAGACAGTTGCGGCACCGGCCGGATATCAGGCCGGCGACGTCATGTATGTCGTGCAGTTAAGTCCGGCGACCATCGCCGCCGGTGCCGCGGAGCACGTCGCCCTGACCTTCTCCCTGGCCGGTTCCAGCCACCCGACCACGACAGGGCTAGAGATCGCGGCGATCGGCGGCTTCCAGGACGGCACCACGACCATTCGCGGCACCAGTCCGGCCGAGGGCACTATGGCGACCGACGCCGGCAACGGGTTGGTAACGAATGAACCCAGCGTGGCGTACGTGTCGGCGGAAGCCGAGGTATCATACGTGGCCACCACCAGCACCGACGGATCGACCGTGGGGCTGTATCAGTTGACCGTCACCTCTGCCCCGGTCCTAAGCGAGCGTCCGCTTCAAGGGCTGGAATTCAATGTTTCGCTGCCCGCCAATGCGACCTACACAGGCGGCGGTATCAGCATCGCGGGGGTCGGCGCGGCCGGAGCGATGGCCACGGTCATCGCTGGCGGCTCAACGGGCGGGCAATCCCTGGCGCTGGATTTTCCGGTTATCGCCGCGGGTGGCACCACCACCATTCTGGTGCCGTTACGGGTTGCCGGGACCGGCCCCTTTGGACCCACCAGCATTCCGACCGCCGCCGACCCGGCCTCGGGTCCGTTTACCGCCACCTTTCCGGTGGCCGGCAACCCGGCCGACACGACCACCTATGCGCCGACCGACTGGAACGGAGCCACTCAGTCGATCGCCTTGCCCCAGTTCGATACGACGCTCGGTACGCTCAACGACGCGAAGGTGTCGTTCACCGGCTATATCAATACCAGCGGTAGTTTCACTGCCATCACCACAACCAAGATAACAGTTTATACTGTAACAGAAGCAATAAGCCTGGTCACGCCAGGCACCGCCGTTGTTCTCGCGAATGCGCTGTTGCAGGTCAATCCGGCCATCCTCGATTTTTCGGGGCAGACCTTCGGGAAGGGTTCGGTTACCGCCATCGGTCCGCTGCTGTCGAACGCCACGGGTTCGACCACGGTTACCGACCCGACGGCTCTTCTGGGATATGAAGGCGTCGGAAATGTCGTGTTCCCACTACTGGCGACAACCACGACCACCCAGAATATCAAAAGCGGCAATTTTTCGACGACCTTGAATACGACTGCGCTGGCATCGGCGACGGTCACCTATGACTATACGGTCGCAATTGTTACTCCCGCGACGTTCACCGCGCATGTCTATACCGACACCAACGCCAATTCGGCGCAGGATGTCACCGAGCCAAACCTGGCCGGCGTGACGGTCAACCTGCTGGACGGCAAGGGTGTCGCGACCCTGCAGACCGCGACGACCGATGCCGCCGGCAATGTCAGCTTCACCAACCTGACGCCGGGCAGCTACGAGATATCGGTGGTTACCCCAGCCGGGGACACGGTGTTGCAACAGACCAACATCGCGACGCCGATTACACTGGCCTCCGGCGGAACCGCCAACGCCATCGAAGGCGTCTTCGTCCCGGCGACGTTCTCGGCGCATGTCTATACCGACACCAACGCCAATGCGACGCAGGACGGCACCGAGCCAAACCTGGCCGGCGTGACCGTCAACCTGCTGGACGGCAAGGGGAATCCGACCGGCAAGACCGCGAC
>JAYUEJ010000839.1:0-2801 GCA_043739265.1 Rhodopila sp.
ATGCGGTAATATTTGGACGTCGCCTTACGCTCCATCTTTGAAGTGGAGAACCACGCCGTCCGGACACAATTTCGATAGCGCCCAGCTTCGATAGCGCCCAGCTTCGATAGCGCCGGGCCCGCCCTATTCCGGCCTGCCATGCGGCGCCGAAGGACCTTGCCCCCGCCGCCGGCTTACCGCGGCCGCATGCTCTTCATAGCTGCGGGAGAACACATGCCCCCCCGAACCATCGGCGACAAAGAACAGATCGTCGCTGACCGCCGGATGCAACACCGCCCGCACGCTGTCCGACCCGGGCGAGCAAATCGGCGCCGGCGGCAACCCGGCACTCCGGTAAGTATTGAACGGGTCATCCCGAGCCAACTCGGCCTTGGTAAGGCGGTGGTCCAGGACGCCGGCGCCCTGGCTGGCCAGATAGACCACCGTCGGATCGGCCTGCAGCTTCATCCCGCGGCGCAGCCGATTGAGATACACCGAAGCGACATGCGGCCGTTCGTCCGGCCTCGCCGTCTCGCGCTCCACGATGCTGGCCAGGATCACCGCCTCACGCGGACTGGATATCGCCAGCCCCGGCGCGCGATCCGCCCAGGCCGTGGCGATATCCTTATCCATCGCCGCCTTCGCCCGCGCCACGACTGCCGCGCGGTCAACGCCACGTTCAAAGTCATAGGTCTGCGGCAACACCGATCCTTCTTCGATCGACCGCACCTCCCCCGTCATTGCCTCGGCATGCGCCAATACAGCCACGATCTGCTGCGCGGTCAGCCCCTCGGCGATGGTCAGATGGTGTTGCACCGGCCGGCCGGCCCGGACGATTGCCAGCACCTGCCGGATGGACGCATGGGCGGGAAACGCGAACTCGGCCGCACGCAACGGCCCCTCGTTACGGGTCAACCACACCGCGCCGCGGAACAACCAAAGCCGATCGATGACCCCGCTCTGGGCCAGCATCTCGGCGAGTTGATTAGTCCCGCCATGCGGTATGACGAACGCCCGAGCGTCCGACAGAGGCCCGGGGGCGCGCAGGGCGGCGCTCCACCAGCGCTCGCCGGCCACCGACGAACCACACACAACGGCAGCCACCAGAGCGCCGATCACCCACCAACGCCGCCTCCCATTCATGGGAACCGGCGCCCTATCAATGGGCGGCGCGGAAGATGACAGAGGCGTTGGTGCCACCGAATCCAAAACTGTTGGACAGAGCCACCTTGATCCGCCGCTCCTGCGCCACCTTCGCCACCCGGTCGATTACGCTCGCGCGGCTGGGTTCGTCCAGGTTCAACGTCGGCGGTGCAACACCGTCACGGATCGCCAGGATGGAGAAAATCGCCTCGATCGCCCCAGCCGCACCCAGCAAATGGCCGGTTGACGATTTTGTCGATGACATCGCCAGTCCGCGTGCCGAGTCGCCGAACAGCCGCTCCACCGCTTCCAGTTCCATATCGTCGCCCATCGGCGTGGAGGTGCCGTGCGCGTTCACATACTGGATGTCGGCGGCACTGAAGCCGCCGCTTTTCATCGCATTGCGCATGGAGCGAAACGCGCCGTCATGCCCTTCAGCCGGCGCGGTGATGTGATAGGCGTCGCCCGACATGCCGTAACCGGAGACTTCGGCGTAAATCTTCGCCCCACGCTTTTTCGCGTGCTCGTATTCCTCCAGCACCACGCAGCCCGATCCTTCGCCCATCACGAAGCCGTCGCGATCCTTGTCCCAGGGGCGAGACGCAGCCGCCGGCCGGTCATTGAACCCGGTGGACAGAGCGCGGGAGGCGCAAAATCCGGCGACTCCGATCTCGCACACCGTGGCTTCGGCGCCGCCGGCCAGCATGACGTCGGCATCGCCGAGACCGATCAGCCGCGAGGCATCGCCGATCGCATGCACGCCGGTGGCGCACGCGGTCACCACGGAATGGTTCGGTCCCTTGAAGCCGTATTTGATTGACAGATGTCCGGACGCAAGATTGCCCAGCGCCGAGGGAATAAAGAACGGCGACAAGCGCTTGGCCTTGCCCTGGAAGACCAGGATGGAGGCTTCATAGACCGTTTCCAGCCCGCCGATCCCCGAACCGACCATCACGCCGGTGGCGCAACGCTCGTCCTCGGTTTGCGGCACCCAGCCGGAATCCTCGACCGCCTCGGACCCGGCGACCATCGCCAGATGGATAAAGCGATCCATCTTCTTCTGGTCCTTGACCGGAACCCACTCGCTGATATCCAGCCCGCCGGTCGCGCGGCTGCCAAGCGGCACCTGGCCGGCCACCTTGCAGGGCGAATCCTTGGCATCGAACGCCGTGATGGCGCCGATACCGGATTCCGCGTTGATCAAACGACGCCAGACGTGTTCCACGCCCACGCCGAGGGGACAGGCGATCCCCATGCCCGTCACCACCACACGCCGCATCAGAGCAAGCCTTTCGCGCTAATCAGAGAGCAGGTCTTACTGCTTCTGCTTTTCGATGTAATCGATCGCATCCTTGACGGTGGCGATCTTCTCGGCCGCATCCTCGGGGATTTCAACGCTGAATTCCTCTTCGAACGCCATCACCAGCTCGACCGTATCAAGGCTATCGGCGCCCAGATCGTCGATGAATGATGCTTCAAGGGTCACCTTGGCGGCATCCACGCCCAGATGTTCCACCACGATCTGCTTGATCTTGTCCGCAATCTCGCTCATCGGCTCCGCTACTCCTGAAACTCGTTTATCGTCATCGTCCGGCTTTTCCGCGGCCGGCGCCTTGTCCCGCTTCCCGCAACGAGCCCGCACCAGACATAGCTACGGGGCGCTTAGCATGGTTTCCCAA
>JAYUEJ010000840.1:0-2796 GCA_043739265.1 Rhodopila sp.
GTCACGTAATCGCCGCCCTCATCCCACTCCTGCAACTCCCGCCGAACCGAGCACTTGATCTGTACCCAGTGATACGGGTTCTTCGGGTTCACCAGCAGCACCGTCAGCTTCGGATTATCGCGGATCCAGCGGCACTTGTTGCGATGCGATGCCGTATTGACCAGCACCTCCCCATCCGCATAATCAAACCACATCGGCGTCAGGCTCGGCCGCCCATCCGGGCCGACCACCGCCAACGTCATCGTCACCGGCTCATCCAGCAACTGCCGGTAGATCGGCGCCAGATCGTCCAGGCTGGCGCCCCGGCGCTTTTCGCCGACCGCGAACTGGCCCTCCTGCAAGCCGTTCGCCACATGGCGGAAATTCGCGATGGTGAATCCGTCTGCCATATCCGTCTCTCCCTGTCGTCGTTCGGCATTATGGTCCCTGCTTGCACAAACGATAAGCCACCCTTGTAGCGCAAGTTGTGTGACCCGTGCCGGCAGAGGGGTCGCACTTGAAATCGCATACCTACCGAGGGTTGGCGATTCGGTTGGATCAAAGCATTCGGAAACGCAAATGAACACAAATAACCAGAATCCCCGCCGGATCAGCAGTTCTCATTTCAGGCGACCCGACCTTGCCCATTTTGTCGTGGCCGGTCTTGTGCCGGCTATCTGCGCACGACCGGCTGGGGGTGGATGGCCGATACAAGCCGGGCTATGCCGATAAGACAATGGAATTCGATCAAAATGAGAACGACTACCGCCGGATAGCGGCAATTTGGGTTCAATCAACCTCGCTAATACGAACCATTCCAATTAAGTTATGTCATTATGATCGCTGTCTCGAAATTTTCGTCCGATATCTTCTCCGCTGACTCCCATCAAGCTGAGGCACGCAATTCCTCATGCGACTGCCCTGCCCAAGCCGGGTCGGTGCGCCGATCGCCAGTACCGTTTTCTGTCCTCAGCCCCAACAAAAACCGCTAGGAAACCATCGCGATGCGGCTCTTGCTCGCGGCCGCTTTCGCTCCCTAGAACGCCGCCTCGTCCATCTCCATCATCGCACCCTTGCCGGCCTTGATCGCCACCAGCAACCCGCCAACCTGAGGCAGCACCCGCTCCATATAAAACCGCGCCGTGGTCAGCTTCGCCTTGTAGAACGCAGCGTCGTCACCCGGCGCCGCCAGTTTCTCCACAGCAACGACCGCCGCCCGCGCCCACATGAAGCCCAGCGCCACCAGCCCGAACAACCGCAAATACTCGGTCGCCGCGGCCCCCGCTTCCTCCGGGTCCGCCATGCCGGTGGAGGCAACCTGTCCGGTCGCAAGCTGCAACGCCCCGAACGCCTTGCCAAAGCCCTTGACCATCTCCCCCAGCACCGGATGCGCGCTGTTCCGCTCGATAAACGCGGCGACCGGATGAAAGAACGTCCGCAGCATCCGTCCCGCGCCCTGAGGCAGCTTCCGCCCCACCAGATCCAGCGCCTGAATCCCGTTCGTTCCTTCATAAATCATGGAAATCCGAGCATCGCGGACAAGCTGCTCCATGCCGTGATCGCGGATGTAGCCGTGCCCGCCATACACCTGCATGCCAATGTTGGTCGCCTCAAACCCCAGATCGGTGAACAGCGCCTTCACCACGGGCGTCATCAGCGCAGTAAAATCCGCCGCCCGCGTGCGCGCATCGGGATCGCCCGACCGTTCCATCTCATCCAACTCCCGCGCCACCCAGCCGCCCAGCGCCCGACACCCCTCCGTATAGGTTCGGATGGTCATCAGCATGCGCCGCACGTCGGGATGCACGATGATCGGATCAGCGGCTTTGTCCGCGGCTTTGGCGCCGCTCAGACTGCGCCCCTGGATGCGGTCTCGAGCGTAGGCGACAGCGCTTTGGTAGCTGGTTTCCGCGGCACCCAGGCCCTGGATGCCGACCGACAGCCGCTCACTGTTCATCATGGTGAACATGGTCGCCATGCCCTTGTTCAGGTCGCCCACCAGCCAGCCGGCGGCGTCCTCGAACGTCAACTGACAGGTCGCCGACCCCTTGATCCCCATCTTGTGCTCCAGCGCGGTGCATACCACGCCGTTGCGCGCGCCGGGGCGGCCGTCACCCAACGGAATGAACTTCGGCACCAGAAACAAACTGATCCCCCGCGTGCCGCGCGGCGCGTCCGGCAAACGCGCCAGCACCAGATGGATGATGTTCTCGGTCAGGTCATGCTCGCCGGCACTGATGAAGATCTTCGACCCGCTGACCCGGTAGCTGCCGTCCGCCTGAGGCACCGCCCGCGTGCGCAACAATCCCAGATCGGTGCCGCAATGGCCTTCGGTCAGGCACATGGTGCCCGACCAGGTGCCATCGACCATTTTTGGCAGATAGACATCCTTCAGCTCATCGGACGCATGGCTGGCGATCGCCTGATACGCGCCATGGGTCAGTCCGGGATACAGGCTGAACGCCAGATTGGCCGAACAGATCATCTCCTCGACCAGCTTGTTCAGGCTTTCCGGTAACCCCTGGCCGCCGTATTTCGGGTCGGCCGCGATCGCGGTCCAGCCACCGTTGCGGAAGGTGTCGTACGCCTCCTTGAAGCCCTTGGGAGTGCGGACGACGCCGTTCTCCAGCACGCAGCCCGCCTCGTCACCCAATGCATTGGTCGGCAGCAGCACTTCCTCCGCCAGCTTGGCGGCTTCCTCCAAAATGCTGTCCATCAACTCTGGCGACACATCCTCCAGCCCCTTCAGGCCGGTCAGAGCGGCGCTGTCGTGCAACTCGTGCAGCACGAAACGCATGTCGCGAAGCGGCGCTTTAT
>JAYUEJ010000841.1:0-2796 GCA_043739265.1 Rhodopila sp.
CAGTTACAATCGTGCCAGCCAACCCGTTCGCCGCGAGTTCAAGGAATTTGTCGTCTTTTGGATCGCGGCATGCCCGCACGACGTGGATGATTTGCACGCGCTCCACGATGCGTTCGAACAGGCGCAGGAACGCCTGACGGTCCTCGATCGTCACGTAACGATCGAATTTCGGCCGGCTCAGCACTTCAGCCAGCTCCATAAGCGTGGCATCCGACGCCAGAATACGATCTTCCGCGACGGCCAGGCGAACCGCGCGGGCGGGAACCGAGTTCGGCAGCAGCAATCGGCTGACAAGCGTGTTCGTATCGAAGACGACGCGCGGTCTTTCGCTCATTCAGACAGGATCTCGGCAAGCTTTTCCTCGGTCAGGCCGTTGGCCGTCGCGCGCTGCCCGATCCGGTCACAAAAGCGCTCGAACTCGTCCACATTGATCGCGCGCAACCGATCGTACTCGCGGACCGAAAGAACAACCGCGATATCGCGGTTCTGACGGCGGATGGTGACCGGCTCCGTTTGAGCACTGTCGAGCAACGCGCCCAGATTTTGTTTGGCATCGGTGGCGGATATCGTGCGCATGACTGAAGCCTCCAATGGACAAAATAGACAAATTGGACAGATTTGCAAGGGTTTTGCTCACCGGCGCCCGGCCGGCGGGGCAAACGCTCGTCACCGAGGCGGCGCCGTACCAACAGAATTTGGCGCCCGGCCAAACGCGGCGTAACGTCGGCGGCAACAGGAGGATCTCGCCATGACCGACACCTACCCGCTTCCCGAATCCAACCTCTCGGCGCTCGGTTTTGCCGCCAGGCCGCTCGACCACCTGGACGCGCTGATCCGGTCGCACATCGCCGAGGGCCGCTATGCCGGCGCGCAAATCGCCCTCGCCCGCCACGGCAAGCTCGGGCTGTTCCGCACCTATGGCGACGCGCGGACCGAAAGCGGCAAGATCCCGGCCACCAACGAAAGCCTGTTCCTGCTGTTCAGCCAGACCAAGGTGCTGACGTCCTCGGCCCTCTGGACGCTGGTCGAGGAAGGCAAACTATCCTTCATGGACAAGGTTTCCGACGTCCTGCCGGAATTCGCGGCCCGCGGCAAAGGCGACATCACGCTGCAACAGGTGATGACCCATCAGGGCGGGTTCCCGAATGCCGACGTGACTCAGGCCACATGGACCGACCACGCTCTGATGCGGGCACAGGTGTGCGATTTCTCGCTGGAATGGACCCCCGGCACGCGCCTGCAATACCACGGCCGAGCGGCGCATCTGGTGCAGGCGATGGTGATCGAGGCGGTGACGGGGCAGGATTTCCGGACTGTCATTCGCGAGCGGGTGATCGAACCGCTGGGCCTGGGCAATGACATCTTCGTCGGCGTGCCGGAGGCCCAGCAGTCGCGCTGTGCCGACACCTATGGGCCGGAAGCGCGCGACAATTCCACCGCGTTCCGTTCCGCCGGCCTGCCCAGCGGCGGCGGATATGCCACCGCCCGCGGCATGGCCGCCTTCTACCAGATGCTCGGGAATGGCGGCCGGCTGGGTGCCACACGGCTGTTTTCGCCCCGGTTGATCGCCTACGTGTCGCGTAGCCATACCGGAGAGAGCCCGGACCTGCAGATGAATGGGATCCCGATGCATCGCGGGCTGGGTCCGCATGTGCGCGGCGACAGCGACCGGATTCGCGGCCTGGGCACGATCGGGGCGCCGGTAACGTTCGGGCATGGCGGGGTTGGGTCGTCGTATTCGTGGGCAGACCCGAGCAGCGGAGTTTCGTTCACGTATCTGACGAATTTCGTCAGTCCGGATCCTTGGCACTCGGCGCGGCTGGACCGGGTGGCGAACCTGGTGCATGCGGCAATCGACTAATCCGGCATGCACCACCCGGGCGATGCGGCGAACGCGCCCGGGGTTTGGTCTCGATAGCGCTGTCGGTGCCACAAGCGGGCTAACGTTGCCAACCGACCCGCGTTTGGATGGCCATGCCATTGCCGCAGCCGCCGATAGGACGGTATCGTTAACCGGTCAATCGGATCGCAGTCACGGACTTGCCGAGATGAGCCAGTTCGTTGATCAATACGGGCACGGGCCATCCGAACCGTCGATGCTCTGTGGAACGCCCTCGGCACCCTCGTCAACTGCTTCACGCCAGAGGAATGTGCCTACTGTTTCCGGCACCAAGGTTATTTCCAGTCACCGTGAAAATGCTCTAACGAGCCCTTTGGGGGGGGGGACACGCGTGGTGTCCCGGGCGGGGGGAGGGTGCAAATCGCGGGTTCGTTCATTCTGTCCGCAATTTTATCACGGAGGCAGCCGGAGGACCACGAAGCGCCACGAAGCGCCACGGAGATTCGCTGCGCTGGCTCCTCGGGACCTGACGGACGGCAATTTCGGATTGGCGATCGCGGTGGATTGGCACTGCGGTGGATTGGCACAGCAGTCCGGGGTTGTTGGAAGAATTAGATGCCTTGTCCGCTGGCGGCACTGCGTCGGAGGCGGCGGTTTCTCAGTGGTCCTTCATTGCCCTCGCGCTGTCTCCGTGCATAAAAAATTCCTGGCCTGACACCCACTCTACAGACGAACGGCAAGACGCCGAACAGCAATACGACGACTGTACCGATTGCCACAAACCACTTGCATTGGCTGGAGAATTCCTTGGTTTTTGCAAGGAACAAAAGAGCATTTTTACGATGACCGGGATCTTGCCCTAAGCCGCCACCCCCGTCATGGCGCGGCGGACGCTATTTCTCATCACACTGAAAGCCTGTGCCTTTCTGGGCCCCACCCAGCCGGCCACGGAAGCG
>JAYUEJ010000842.1:0-8388 GCA_043739265.1 Rhodopila sp.
ACGCTGCAAATGTTGTTCGCTGACGACAGTCATGTTCCCCATGCGCCGCCGCTCTACTCCAAGAAAATAACCATCATCGTTCCGCCATGAGGGAGAGTCGCATGCGTGAACTCAAATATCTGCCCGTTCTGGCAGCCGTGTTTCTGATGGCCGGCGCATCGGCGCACGCCCAGGCCCCACCCCCCAAAGCACCGGATTCCGGCTTCAAGGCGACACCCGCGCCGGCCGACGCCTACGTCTATATCGGATGGCCGAATGACAATGAGGTCGTGCGGACCACGCACGTCAAGGTTTGGTTCGGCACGCGAAACTTCGGTGTCGCCCCGGCGGGAACCAACAAGCCGAACACCGGCCACCACCATCTGCTGATAGACACCACTTTGCCGCCCCTCGATCAGCCGATACCGAACGACAAGAACCACCGGCACTTTGGCCTCGGCCAGACTGAAACCGTGATCGACCTGCCGCCCGGCACGCACACGTTACAACTTCTGATGGGTGACGCGGATCATGTCCCCCACGATCCGCCGGTTATGTCCCGGAAGATCACGATCCACGTCCGCGCGACGGAAACCCCGGTCACCGAAGCACGCTAGTGCACAACGATAGCTGACCTGCATGGGTCGGAGCCGGGCGGTTCGATAACGCCCGGCCCACCCCGTCTGGCCTACAGCGAAGAAAGCCATAACCGCATTTCATCATGCCTTATCGGCGTTCATCGGCGGTGAAATCGGACCCATCAAAGGCACGACCCCCAAAACCGACCCCATCAAAGCCACGATCCCCAAAACCCTACTCCCCGTCGCGCGCCACGCGGAATCCGTTAACGAGATAACGCACCGGCGCATCATAATTGCCCCGATAAGTCACCGTGATCTCGTCATGTGGAGACCGGAACGAACCGCCCCTCAGCACTCGCTTGTCGCAGTTTTTCGCCTCACGCGGAGCAGCATCCGCCGGTGCGCCGCGATAGTTCGGGAACCAGCAATCCGCGGTCCACTGCGCGACCCCGCCCAACATGCCGTACAGCCCAAATGGATTGGCCGGTAACGCATCAACCGGCAAGGGTCCGTACATATCCTGTGTCCCCCCGCAATCGGTGCAGTTCGCCAGCGCCATACCAACGGAATCCCCCCACCAGTACCGCGTCGTCGTCCCGCCCCGCGCCGCATATTCCCATTCCGCCTCGCTCGGCAGCCGGTAAGCGTGGCCGGAGGTCTTGGTCAACCACGCCATGTATTGGCCTACGTCTTCCCAGCTCAGATTATGCAACGGCGTGCGATCTTCCGCGACCCGCATACGCGGCAGGAAGCTGCATCCCTTGGCGGCCATGCAGGCCTTCCACTCTGCAACCGTGACCTGTGTCTGCCCGATCGCGAACGCGCGCACCTCAACGTGATGGGGTGGCATCGCCTCCTGGTCCCGCGATCCCTGTCCCATCGTGAAACCCCCCGCCGAAATACGCACCATCGGCGGGCAGGTCGGGCAATCCTGGAATCGATTTGAGTCCACGGTGCTTCGCTTGGCCTGCGACGGCGGCGCGATCAATGGCCCGTTGGTCGCGGTCACGACTCGCGGCGGCGCTTGTGGCACCACGCTGTTCGGCACGATATCCGGTTGTGCCACCGCGGCCGACTTCCGCGGTGGTGGTTCCACAATGGGTTTTTCCAAAGCCGCGACTGGTGCCGGCTCGGGCCGCACCGGGACATTGGCCTTGCCACCGGCGGCCGCCGCGATCAGTTCCATGTGCCGGCGTTTGGCATCGTCGGCAAAGCGTGATGTTGGGAAAAACCGCAGAAACGCTTCCATCTCGGCCGGGTCGGTCCGGCCCCGCAAACTTTCCCATAACAGGGCGTCGCCGGAAACCTGCTGGCCCCCCGTCGCCGCGCCGACCTCGATATCAAGCGAACCGTCGGCCGTTCCGCCATGCCCATTATCCACGGTGTAGCGCAGGCTGCCGGCTGGACCGGTAAAGCCGGCCTCGGGCCAGAATGTCAGCCTGGACAGTTCGAGCGGCGTGAGGTGATCGCCCGGATGCAAAATAGCGACACCATTGCGCACGGTGCCGCGGGGCAGGGCATTGATCGTCACCGTCAGCGGATCGCCATCCGGACTGACAGGTTGGGGTATGCTCAGCATTTGCTGCGCGACCTGCACATGGCCTGGCCCCCCCAGGACCGGAGGATGGTGCGAAGACCGGATGGTAATGGGCAAACTGGCGGTGATGCTGCCACCGCGTCCATCCTCTATCAGGATATCCAATGTCCCGGCGGAACCCAGGCTTTTGCCGTCCGGCTTGAATGTGGCGGTCTTGAACCGCTCCGCTGATACCACCGTGTTTGTAACGACCGGCCGCCCGTCGATTCGCACTTCACCGGAACGCGGCATGCCGATGATCCGGATGGTCAGCGGATCCTGGTCGAGATCGGTCGGCTGGGGCATTCCCAGCGGCGTCGGGCCAGCGATCTCCGCCACCTCCAGCGGCGTGATCGCCGCGATCTCCGGCGGCCGGTTCGGCGGCCGGGGCAAGAAGTAGAACGGGTCGGCGCCCAGGGAACTGAATACATACGGTTCCTGGCGATTGTTGGTGGCGCGCAGGACGGTATCGCGCACACTCCGGAAGAACAGACTGAGTTCCAGGCCGGGGATTTGGAAATGCGCCAGCAGCGCGGCGGCGAATGGGCTGTGCGCCGCGCCGTCCTCGGCGATCTGATCCGCCTTGGCCGCCATGACGACCATTGTGTTCTTCGGCACGTTATCGACCCGAGCCAGACCTGGCGTGGTCGCCACCGCTCGGCCGGCGATCGTCATCGACCGGGCGACACGTTCGATGAATGGATTGTTGCGACAGCTATCCAGCAGCACGATGCCGATCCGCGCCGCCTGCGAAACCTCCCCCAGCAGCCGATCGAGCGGCATTGCCTCGTACAACAGGTCGCGTTCGCGCTCCAGCCTTGCGTCGGCGGGGATCAGGTAATTCTCCCGGTCAACCTGCACGCCGTGGCCGGCATAATAAACCACGGCCACATCCGCGCTCGCGGCGCGAATGCCAAAAGCCCGGATGCCGCTGTTGAGTTCGCGAAAATCCGAATCGTATAGCTCTGTGACGTCGAATTTCAGCCGCCGTAGGCTGTCGCCCACCGCGCGCGCATCGTTCACCGGGTTGGCGAGATGCGGCGCGTTCTGGTAAGCGCCGATACCGATGACCAGCGCGATGCGGCGTTCGTTATCCGGCGACGCGCGGACGCTCAGCGACATCACCCCGAGCAGGCACGCCAAAACCACCCCTTTCACGAGTCTCACGACGCGTCGGAAAGTCATGGGATCACCTCCACAGCCAGCCTGGTATCATTGACGTGCGCCCCGGGAATCTCACGAAACCGGTTGGCGACCTCATCCAGGCCATTGACCGGCAAGGGTTCCAGGTCCTGCGCTTTCAGCTTGTCCGGCAGTCGCAGGCCAACTTCCCGATCCGCCGTCAGGCAGGCGACAGCCTCGGTCCCGCCCGGCTTGTCGAACCGGATCGCGAAGGAACCGCGTCCGGCCGGCGGGACTTCGATCCGCGCGCCGGCGTGCAGGAACGGGTCGGGTTGAAACCGGTTTGGGAAGATGCGCGCGACCGTCCCCACGGCATCCTGGTAGTAACAATAGACATAGGCATCCCCGGTCGGCTGCATGGCAACCGACAACGTCTCGCCAATGCGGTATTTCGGCTTCGGGCCGCGCGACGTGCTCAAGACCAGGCGCGGTGCTTCCGCCGCAACCGGTGGCGCGGTCACGGCGACCGGGACCGGCGTCGCGCCGACGTTAACAGACCCCATCTTCGATCCATCCGCCTTCGGGGCGCGCGCCTCGTTGGCCAGCAGCCGGTAATACAGATCGAAATCAACCCGCCCGTTAGGCACCAGATCGTTATCCGCCTGGTACCGCGAGATGGCATCGGACCTGTCCGCCGACTGTCCTCCAGTGGCGCCGTGCAGATATCCGGTGCGGACCAACGCCGTGCTGACGAAACCGTCACGCTCGCGCTCCCCCATTGTGTCGAACCAACCCCGAGCCTCGGCGCGGAAATTTGGGTTGGTGGATTCAATGCGCAGACACTGCCAATAGGGCACACGCGTCAGCTTGCCAAGAACCTCGATCGTTGACAATTCGATTAGATTGCGCACCGCCTGATGGAATCCCTCGGATTTGTCGAGTGAAACGCTCAGCGACAGGCCCGCCTTGCCGATCAACCCGCCGGCATCGGCCCCCTTGCCGGACTGCACCACCGCCATGGAGTTGCTGGCCGAAAGCCCCGGCAGGATCTGACGGGTCGTCAACTTGCCAATATTCAGATCGATCGAAACGACCGAGACGACCTGGTTGCCGTTGACCGCCAGATCGAGATACGGAATCGACAGTCCCGCACTCGCCTGCGATTGCAACACGTTGCTGTCGAGCTGGGTGATGGCGCCGCGCACATAGTAGTTCGGTGCGACGAAATCATCGCGCAGGCCCACGAGTTCGGACAGCACCTGCACATCCAGTTGGGTCGGATCGTAATCGACGAACCGGAACGCATTGCTTTTCGCCGACATCCGCGAAACGGCGGTGATGAACATCTCCTTCGTGCCGGCCGAAATCAGGCCGGTGGCGTCGGGAATACCGGCCGTGGTGATGTAAATGTCCGCCTTGCCCTGGGCGAGAAACATGTCGTCCATGCAGCGCAGGGCTTCGTTGAAGTTGCCGATATTGCGCACCGCCGCGGTGCGCGGATGCGACACATCATAGGCGGTTTCCGGACTCGGCTGGCAGGCCGTGACCAGAGTCAGCAGGGCGGTCAGCAGCGCGGCCCGGCGCTTAAGCGACACAGGGCGCTTAAGTGACACAAGGCGTTGGAGCGACGCAGGTCTGGATCGGTGGGTCATTTAATATGTTTCCGCAACGAATAGCCGCGAAGCAAAACAGGCGTGAAACCGTTGACGAAATCGCGGTTTATAAACACGACTCTTCCACCCCTGCTTGAAGCGCCTCGTGCGTTGCGACAATGGACCCAAGAGCCCCGCTAGCCAGAACCAGACAGATCATAAAGAGCTTCGACACCGGCATTCTCCCGCGTTACAGGCGTTGTGGTCTGTTGGAAGCGTGCCATGAGCCATCGGATTATACTGTGGTTTCGATAACAAGCCGTGCGCCCATTACCGTGTGTTTTCGGATTCGTATTCACGTTCTCTTGTACTCATCCCCGTTCGCGCCGAATCGACTGGCCTCCCCAGCTTCGCTCGGTCACGTTCGGTCCTGAGGGACTCATGGCGACTGCACCACTGAATCGGGCCGACATACTCGCGGGGCATTTCCTGCTGCGGCATCTGCGCGCCGAGGATCTGGCTCATCTGGCCGCCAGCGCTTCCCTGGTTCGGCACCGGGCACACGCCACCATCTTTCAGAAGGGCGACAGAGGCGACAGCATGATGGCCGTCGTCGGCGGACGGGTGAAAATCTGCACCTACTCGTCCGACGGCAAGGAACTCGTGCTGAACATCATCGATCGCGGCAGCCTGTTCGGGGAAATCGCGTTGCTGGATGGCCACCCGAGGTCGGCCGACGCCGTGGCGATCGAGGATACCGAACTTCTGGTACTGGAACGCAGTCGCCTGATGCCGATCCTGACCGGCAATCCCGACACCGCCACGCGCATAATCACGGTCTTGTGTCAGCGCCTGCGCCAGACGAGCGAAGTGCTGGAGGACGCCTTGCTGCGCGACGCCCCATCACGCGTCGCACGCGGATTGCTGCGTCTGGCCGGCACGTTCGGCAAGCCGGACGCCGGCGGCCTGCGGCTGGATATCAAACTGTCGCAACAGCAGATCGGCAGCCTGATCGGCATTTCCCGCGAAAGTATCAACAAATACATCGTCGAATGGACCCGTTCCGGCTACCTGGCGGTCAATCACGGATTCATAACGATCCTCGATCGGGAAGCCCTGGACAGTCTGTCGGACACCGAGGTTTAGTCGCGCATTCCGCCAACCGCCGAGTCGATCCGATAGGCCGCCATTGATGTGTGGCGTCCACGCAGCATAAACCCACCAAGCCGCAGGCCGGAAAAATCCCCGCCCAATCGCGACCATGTCGTTTCACTCGCCACGATCGTGCAATAGCGCGGATCGGGACCCGCGTAGTCCTTGCCGAGCTGTTCCAGCCTGGCGCCGATATTCGCGGTGTCGCCCAGCAGGCAGAATTCCATCCGCGCACCGGTCCCCAGGCTGCCCGCCACCATCGGACCGGTATGCAGACCGATACGCAGTCCGCCCACCGGCAGTCCTTCGGCGAACCAGCTCGCGTTCAACCCGGCCATGGCACGTTCCATCGCCAGCGCGCACCGCGCCGCGTTGCCGGCGTCGGTGGCGATCCCGGCCTCATCCAGCCGCGGCACCGGCACGCCGAACACCGCCAGTATGCCGTCGCCGACGAAACGCAGCAGCACACCGTCATGTGCGATGATGATCCCGGCCATGGCGTCGATATAACGGTCCACCCAGGCGATCAGCGGCGCCGGCTGCAGCGCCTCGCAGATCGTGGTGAATCCCGCGACATCGGCGAACAGCACGGTCGCGGTCAATTCCCGCGGTTTCGGACGGCCGCCGGACATGAAAAGGTCGCGCTCCTTCATGATCTCGTTCACCACCGGCTCACTGACAAAGCGGGAAAACAGCGCACGCAACGCCCGCCGGTCGCGGCGATCGGATCGGCCACGCCATGCGCGCGCCGTTCCCCCGGCCAGCGCCAGAGCCAGAACCGGCGAAACGATCGGGATCAGGACCCCGGTGACCGCATAGGCCCCCAGCGCGGCCGCCGCGAACACAAAACCGAGCGCGGTAAGCGCAATGAGTGCCAGGGAACCGGCCAGGGCGATGCCCAGCGCCACCCCGGAAGCGGCCAGCGCGGCGGTCGCCAGGATTTCGGGCCACGGGATGCGCGGCGACGGCACCGCCCGCCGATGCAGCAATTGTGCGACGACCCGGGCGTGGATGGCGACCCCGAAACTGGGTTGTCCGAACGCCGAGGCCAGCGTGCGATGTTCGTCGCTTCCCGGTATCAAACCGCCGATCAGCGCCACTTTTCCGTGCAACCATCCCTGCGGCAACAGCCCGATGGACTCCGCCGGGTAGATCGGCATGCCACGGTCGCCGCGTTGCCACTCGATCGGAAACATCTGGTCCGGTACCGGCACGTCCAGCGCCCCGGCGATCGCCGCCGGCAGACTTGGCACCCCGGTCAACTTATGCCGAGGAACATGGTCGCGGATCACATCGTCGAACCGGTCGCGCGCCAGGTTGGCATCGCCGGTCCGCACACCGGCCAGGAATCCGTCCAGGAAGTGCCGCCGATCCGGCGCCATCGCCGTGTCGGGCGCGATGGAAATCGCCACCACCTTGATGTCGGTCCGCGTCAGCGCCCGCCGCAGCGCCGCGTCCTTAGCCGGCTCCGTAGGACGATCCAGCACCACGTCCAGCCCGATCGCCGCCACGCCGGCGCGCGCCAGGGAGTCGATCAAATCCGCCAAAAATCCCCGGTCGATGGGTGAGCGATACGGAAACGCCGCCAGCGTGTCCTCGGTGATCCCGACCACGACCACGTCCGACCCGGCCGAACGCTGCGGGCCGAGAACACGGAACGCCACCGCCTCCACCAATCGTTCGGCAGCGGCAAGCGGGGACGGTGGCCGTGTCGCGAGCAGCGCAATGCCGATCGAAACGATCACAAGTAGCGCAACGAGCGCGGCCGAACGGAATCGCCAGGGACGCATCGACGGTGTCACCCAAAGCCGGAGCGGCAGTCTCGGCTCGGGATGCCGGAGGCCGCAAGTCATGATCCATTCAACACAAGCGGCAAACCGGTATGACCGATGTCACGGCAATAGCGGCAAACCGAAGAAACCATCGGCGATCGGTGGTGCGTGGACGCCTCTAAAGCCGCCAAACCGATGCCGGGGGAACGCACTGAACAGCCGCCAGGGGCAGACGCTATAGGCCGCATACCAATGGCTTTCGCTCTGGATTGCCCCAATCAGGCTGTACGGGACGGGGGGCGAATGGTGGGTCAGCAAGCGATGGCCGCCGGATTCCACGACCGGGATGGTTGGCTTGCCCTTGCCGTCGCGGATCACGGTCGCCTGACCCTGATCCTTCCCGGCCGTGCCAAGCGCCAAAACGAGTGTGACGGCGACGATCCGTCCGATGTGCGGATACATGGCTCACCCGACCCGCACGAATTGCACGCGCCGATTGGCGGGGTCGTAGCGATCCCGGGCGATGGGTTCGGCCATGCCCTTGCCGATCAGCAACAGACGCGATGCCTCCACGCCCTGTTTGACCAGGTAAACGCCGACCGCCCGGGCCCGCC